>JBAXTB010000364.1:0-5882 GCA_037130425.1 Bacteroidota bacterium | reverse complement strand
GCGACTACATCTTAAATCATGTAATCTTAAATCATGTAATCTCAAATCCTTAAGTAGGGGTCGGGGGCCGAACAAGCAAAAACCACAGAAACGCAATTAACACAGGGTGACGCCCTGTGCCTTCGAGGCAACGCGAGACCTAAGCCCTGAAAGGGCGAAATCAACCTGCGCTACGTGTGATTTCGCCCTTTCAGGGCTTCTCAACAATCTTGGCCATTTTAAATTGGGCGTTGCCCAATTCTAATGGTTCCGCCCCGTTGGGGCTTTGATGGCCTTAAGTCAATGACATTGCCCTTTAGGGTTCAAAAACCACAGAAACGCAATTACCCGAAAGACAAAATCCTAAAGTGCCAAAGTAGAATTACCTTTACTGCGTTATGACAGAAAAGTTAAAAGCCTATTTTTACCTTCATTTTTGTGTGTTCCTTTGGGGTTTTACCGCAATTTTGGGCAAACTCATCACGTTACAGGCGCTTCCACTCGTTTGGTGGCGGGTGGTGCTATGCTGTATAACCTTGTTATTTTTAGTGCCGCGCTCCGATTTGCGTACACTTAACCGGGGGCTTTTCTTTAAAATGCTTGGAATCGGCATGATGGTCGGCGTGCATTGGTTGTGTTTTTATGGCGCTATTAAACTTTCCAATGCTTCCGTGGCAGTGACAACAATGGCGACAACCTCTTTTTTTTCAGCCCTTACAGAACCATTTTTGCTGAAAAAAAAGACAAAATGGTATGAGTTGATGCTGGGCATCCTGATTCTGCCTGGTATGGCGCTTGTGGTAGGCAACATAAACTGGGACATGCGCATCGGTTTCGGCGTGGGTATTGTGGGCGCATTGTTAGCCGCTATTTTCACTTCTTTGAATAAAGATTTAATCGAAAAACAGCACCCGCCAGCGCTTATGATGACTTTGATTGAATTGTCTGGCGGCGTGGTTGTGACCAGCATAGCACTGCCTTTTGTGCTGTTTGCGGATCCGGGTTTACAGGTGATGCCTGTGAATAACGACTGGTTTTGGCTGGCGATTTTGGTTTGGGCCTGTACGATATTGCCTTATTCGCTTAGTTTGAAGGCGTTGCGGCATATTTCTGCTTTTGCCTCTAATTTAAGCATCAACCTTGAGCCGGTTTATGGTGTTTTATTGGCCGGGGTATTTTTCCGTGAAGACAAAGACCTCAACGCCGGATTTTACATTGGCGTGGCCATTATTTTGCTTGCGGTATTTGGCCATCCGTTTTTAAAAACAAAATTTGGCGCCGGGCAGGAATAGAAATTCAAATCATCCAAATCATAAAAATCATATCAATCACCGTTTATGTTGCTGAAATGGCTCCTTACGATTATGTCAATTTTGTGGTTGATTCAGGCACTTCGACCTTATTTTGAGGTTCAGGCGCCGCCACCACCACGCCCCAAATCGAACCCACACATAAAAATAACATCGGCAACCGATCCGGACGACGACAGCGAATACGTTGAGTTTGAAGAAATTAAATAAATGCTAAAAGTTCTTTATAAAAACAACCAGCTGATCGCATTTGAAAAACCAGCCGGTATCGCGGTGCAGGCTGACAAAACGGGCGATGTTCCGTTTTTGCAACTTGCAGAAGCCTATTGCAAGCATCCTTTACACCCTGTACACCGCATTGACCGGCCTGTAAGCGGCGTGGTGCTGTTTGCCCGTTCCAAATCGGCCATGACTGCCATGACCGAACAAATGCGGCTTGCACAGGTGGAAAAAGAATATTTAGCCGTCGTACAGCAACTGCCACCCGAATCGGAAGGGACTTTGATCCATTATATTCGAAAAAACCAGGAAAAAAATATTTCCGTAGCACTCAACGAGGAGGCGCCCGGCTCTGAACGCGCCGAACTCCATTACCGCGTGTTGGGCAGCAGCGAACGTTATCATTTGCTCAAACTCAAACTCATCACCGGCCGCCACCACCAAATCAGGGCGCAATTAGCCGCCATCGGTTGCCCCATCAAAGGCGACGTCAAATACGGCGCGCGCCGCAGCAATACCGACCGATCCATCCACCTGCACGCATGGCGTATGGCGTTCGAGCACCCGGTATCGGGCGAGCGCGTGCTGATTGAAGCCGCCGTTCCGGATTCAGATTCTGTTTGGCAGGCATTTCGCGATTTATACTGAGCGCTGACGCTCAAGGACTTATGAGCAAAACGATACCGTGCGAAGCATCCTTAATTGATTTGCAAGGCCTGTTCAGTTTCACCCCACATCAAGAGGCCGCCTTTCAGATGGTACACCCGTTTGAAATTCATGGCTTTCATGCGCTGCGCAATATCCCAGCTCAAAGAGCCGCTTGCGCAATAAATAGCATAATCGTGAATACGGCTCAACGACGCAATGCGGTTAATTAGTAACGAATCATTGGAAGCGATGTTCACCGCCCGGTTGATATGGCCCTGTTTAAACGCTTCCGGTGTGCGAATATCCAGAATCGGCATGTTCGGGTTGGCCTGAATTACTTTCAAAAACTCTTTCGGGCTCAGGGACATCAGGCTTGAATCAACCGGCTCTACCGGGATTACCGGCTGCTGGCCCACCATCGTGCTGTCGCTGGATGCTCCGTTCTTGGCATCAGCCGATTTATCACTACCGCAGGCCGCCAAAGCCGCCATTAGAATCAATCCTGCAAAAGGAATAAGCGTACGCATATATGTTTATTTTTTGTGCAAAGGTAAATCAACGCGCGCATTTCAAATCAATTACCTTCGCAGCATTGAATCAAACCGCCTGAACATATTTTTACTATGCACAAAACAGTCGTCATTACCGGCGCTACCAAAGGTCTTGGCCGCGCCATCGCCGAAATTTTTGCCGAACACCAGTTCGACCTCTGCGTGTGCGCACGCACGGAATCTGACCTCGACGCCATGCAGGCCGAGTGGCAAAGCCGTTTCCCGAATTCGGTGCTCCATACCTTTCCGGCCGATATGGGTAAAAAGTCGGAAGTGCTTGAATTTGCCGCGTTTGTGCGCAAAACCTGGCCTAAACTTGATGTTTTAGTCAATAATGCCGGCGTTTTTATCCCCGGTTCCATTACCAACGAACGCGAAGGCACCCTCGAAACCCTGCTTGAAACCAACCTATTCAGCGCCTACCACCTCACGCGCGCGCTGGCGCCCATGATGCTTGAACAGAAAAGCGGTCATATTTTTAATATGTGCAGCATTGCCAGCAAAGTGGCCTACCCGAACGGCGGCTCCTATAGTATTTCAAAATTTGCCCTGCTCGGTTTTTCCAAATGCCTGCGCGAAGAACTCAAGCACGAAGGCATCCGCGTAACCGCCATTTTGCCCGGCGCTACCTGGTCCGACTCCTGGCGCGGCGTTGATTTTCCGGAAAACCGCTTGATGAAGGCTTCGGATGTGGCCAAGGCGGTGTGGGCGGCATACGATCTTTCGGATGCGGCGGTGGTGGAAGAGTTGGTGTTGCGGCCACAGTTGGGGGATTTGTAGGGAAAAATGGTTACAGTTACCCATTTTCAATACCACTCAACTCATAAATAGCCGCACGCGAGGAGGAAAAGCCTTCTTCCCCTTGTGCATCGCGGTAGCAGCGCACCATAGCACTGCCCAAAACGGCTAACGGATTGATTAAAGAAAACTGGTTCGATAACTGCGCTGTTGGATTGAGCCAGTCTAAACACAATTCTGTGCAACCAAGCAATAAGGTCTCCGAATCCAAATGCGACGCTACGTCAAGCAGGATGCTGCCGGCCTGGTCGCCGACAGCATTCAGGGCTTTTATGCCATACACTTTGTTGTAGATCGCATCGTGAACCCGAATTTTATCGGAATCGGAAGGCTCGATGACCTGAATGCCTTCCGATTCCAATAAATTGGTATAAATGCGGCTTTTATATGTGCCGAGCGTGCTCAACAACCCGATTTTCGTCAGGTTTTGTTGAGATTTAATAGCCCGAATGGTTTCTTCTACAATATGCAGCACTTCTACCCGGGCGCCCATGACCTGCAACCGATACATAAATTCCTCCCAAATCGGTGGGGCATGGAAGGTATTGCAAGGTATTCCGACCACCGTAACGCCGAGGCGGTTCAGTTCTAACACAATATCGGCAACAGGATAAGCCGGGTTTTCCAAAATTTTGCCCATTAAATATTCCGTCCGATCCGGAATTCGATCCGGCGTAGACCATAAAATGACAGGTAAATGATCCTGATCCTGTTGGGCCGATGTGTGCGCCAATACTTGTTGGTACAAAGACATTCCCGCTTGCGGCCCCATGCCGCCGATAATACCGAGCATACTGTTTTGATATTTAAGGATAATTCGAATTAATTGTGATTCATGCTTGCGTCATCAAATTCTTTTGCTGCAACAAGCGTAGCATTTCAGTATGCAATGCTTTATGTTGCTCGATCAAATCTTCGAGCGACAACATTTCTTCTGGAATTGGTTCTGAAAATTCATCCCCTACAAAACCGACATATTTGAGCTGTTCAGGGGCATACGTTTGCGGGGGGGCAAGCGCCGGGTCAGCCGCCAAATGGGTTTGTTTCTGTTCGTCCGCTGTTAAAATTTCGTTCGAGTGGCCTGCTGCATCGTCGTTTTGGCCCAGAAAATCCGCATCCGGGAAAATCGTTAATTCGTCTTGCGGCTGATGGATTTGCGCTAAAATAAATTTCAACTGTAATACATTGAACTCAATATGCTGCGCGTCGAACATAACACTGTGTTCCCCAACTGCCGGATAAACAAAAAAGGAGCCTGTTGTTTGCGCCGACCAATCGAGGCTCCTTTTTGGGTCGTCAGCATTGATTTCAATACTGCGTTGCGCCGCGATTTGGTGAATATTGGCCCGGATCGGCTTACTCAATTGAAGATGGCTAAGAAACTGGTGGTATTTTGTCAGGCGGCTTTCCGTCCTTTTATAGAAAGCGGGATCCTCCAGCAAATGCATTAGTTGTTGCATATCAGGATCTTTTGCACCTAAATTCAAGTGTGTACGCAAGTCAAAATCGTGAGTTTCCAACAGAAATGCAGCGTCGCCGAAAATGACACCGCTAACTGTTTCACCTTTGCTTTCTAAGTAGCGCGCAACTTCATACGCCAGCGCGCCGCCCACCGAATAACCGAACATGCAATACGGGCCTTCCGGTTGTTGGCGTTTTATTTGATCATAGTAATGTTCTAAGCGATGCTCAGATTCTAAAAAATCGAAGCAGTACCAGGCATAAGCCGGGGTCAGGGCTGCCATTTCTTCATAAAATACTGCTAATCCTGCAAATGGCGGAAATGCAAACAGCATTTTAGCAGCATCAGGGTTGTAACAAATGCCTTCTGCGTGGAAAACATCTTTAAAACTGCTGATTTTAGCGCTTAGTTCAGCAATGGTCGGGTGCTGGAAAATCATTCGCAAGGGGATATTTTTGCCTGTTAACTTGCTGATTTCGGTACTTAAGCGGATGGCGCGCAAACTGTGTCCACCGAGGCTAAAGAAGTTGTCTTCCACCCCGATCTGATCCCGGCCAAGTACCTGCTGCCAGATTTCAACCAATTGATTTTCAATGGCATTGCGCGGCGCAACATACACCGTGTCGGAGGCTAATTGAGTCATATCCGGCGCAGGCAGCGCCTTGCGATCCACCTTGCCGCTGCTGGTCATCGGCAGCGATTCCAACTCAACGAAATAAGACGGAATCATGTAATCAGGCAGCGTATTGCCTAAAAAACTGCGCAAAATCGTAGCGTCAGGAAGGGTTGTTTCAGACTTAAGAACAAAATAGGCCACCAATTCTTTACCCTGCTCAAAAGCATAACCTACCACAACGCAGGATTGAACGGACGGATGCTCAAGCAGCGCTTGTTCGATCTCCCCTGCCTCTATCC
>JBAXTB010000363.1:0-5904 GCA_037130425.1 Bacteroidota bacterium | reverse complement strand
GTAGGATTGACGGATGGCCTGATCTAAATCTTCATCGCCGCCGGATTTCAGGTAACGGCCGAGTTCGGCTAATAATTCGATACGCGCTTGTGTGGTCACGGTTGGATTGTACGTTAATGTGGGCGCAAAGGTAGTGCATTTAGGGGAATCAATTAGTTCTTTGGGCATAACCCTGCCAGGGTTTAGCGCTGCCAGCGTTTAACCCTGGCAACCTAACCCTTAGGAGCGTTTAGCGCTGCCAGCGTTTAACCCTGGCAACCTGATGCAAAAAAATAGTATTACTTTTATAAACCCTTGCGCACTTTTTGCGTTTGAGGTGATGCAAATAAATCATACATGTCGACACCTACTTCAACCCTCAGCCCTATCCAGCGCCTCCTGCGTCTGTTAGGGCAATACCGGCGCGAAATCCGCTTTATCCTCCTATACGCCATCGTAGGCGGACTCATAAACCTTTCCTTACCCCTTGGCGTTCAAGCAATTATCGGTTTAATTGCCGGTGGCAGCATGTCTGCTTCCTGGGGTGTTTTGGTCGTATTTATCCTCGTAGGCGCTACCATGGTGGGCATTTTACGCATGTTGCAACTGTCCGTAATGGAATTTATGCAACGCCGTATTTTTACCGAAGCGGCCTTTGAATTTGCCCTGCGCATCCCGCGTTTGAACCTGGAAAACCTGCGTCGGGAGCATATTCCTGAACTCGTCAACCGCTTTTTTGATACCCTGACCCTCCAAAAAGGACTGCCGAAAATGCTGATCGACGGTAGCACGGCTATTTTACAAATCTTGTTGAGCCTCACACTATTATCTTTTTACCACAGCACTTTTGTCACGTTTTCCTTGCTGCTCCTCGGCGTTCTAACCATTTTATTGTATCTGACGGCCCCAAAAGGTATTCAAACCAGCCTCAAAGAATCCAAGTACAAGTATAAATTAGCCTTTTGGCTGGAAGAAATCGGACGCGTTTCGGCGACCTTCAAATTAGCAGGCGAAACGCGACTCCCCATACAACGCACCGACGAACTCACAATGGATTACCTCAACGCCCGCAGCAAACACTGGCGTATTTTGTTGATCCAGTTTGCCGGTGGCGTGCTGTTCCGGGTGCTGGTGCTGGGTGGATTCCTGATTTTGGGCAGTTTGCTGGTGATGGAAAACAAACTCAATATCGGGCAGTTTGTTGCCTCAGAAATATTGGTGTTTTACATTATTGAATCCGTAGAAAAACTGATTCTGCTGCATGAAACCGGGTATGATTTAATTACCGCCGCCGAAAAATTAGGCCAGGTAAGCGACTTAGAGCTCGAGCGTGAAGACGGAATACGCGTGGAAGAATTTTCCACGGATAAATCCTTGTCCATAGAACTCCGCAGCCTTAATTACCAGTTCGACGACGGTGAGCAACCTGTTCTGAAAAACCTGGACCTCAAAGTGAATCCCGGAGAACGGGTCGCAATTGCCGGGTTTAACGGTTCGGGCAAAAGTACGCTTATGCAAATCTTATCTGTTGTAAAACAAGACTTTACAGGGGAGCTACTCTTCAATGATTTGCCTTTACCGAACCTGCATTTGCGCAGCCTGCGCGAACAAATCGGCGATTTATCCTCGCAGGAAGACGTATTTAAAGGCACTGTGCTTGAAAACTTGACCTTGGGCAGCGAGCGTATTTCCTTACAACGTGTACTGCAAGTGTCGGAAGAAGTTGGTTTGACTGATTTCATCCGCACCGCGACCAAAGGCTTAAATACGGAATTATTGCCCGGCGGTAAAAACTTACCCCGAAGCGTAATATCTAAAATGTTGGTTGCCAGAGCCATTCTTCCCAATCCCAAACTCCTTGTCATGGAAGAACCTCAGGGCAACCTGAACTTCCGAGACCGGCTGCGCATCGCCCAATTAATCACCGACAAGAGTAAGTCATGGACATTAATCGCCGTCACGGAAGACCCGTTAATGGCTTCCATGTGTGATCGAACCGTGGTGCTCAAAGACGGCGAATTCGTGTTTGACGGTAAATTCGACGATTTGCGCCAAACGCCGTTTTATGAAAAAATATTCCGAACCATGCAAGAATCCTCTTTATAATATGCTGAATATATCTGATAACCCAGTCCATAGCGATCAGGATTTAAAGGGTTTAAAATCGCTACAGCGCACGCAATTATCGGCCCGGCATTTTTCAATCCGAAAACTGCTGCTGGTATTGATTGGCGTTTTCCTCATTTTTATGTTCCTGCCCTGGACTCAAACCGTTCATGCCGACGGCAAACTGACAACCCTCCGCCCCGAACAACGTCCGCAAACCATCCACGCCACCATTTCAGGCCGCATCGAACATTGGTACGTGACCGAAGGCCAGGCGGTGAAACGCGGCGACACGATTGTCTATTTATCGGAAGTAAAAGCCGAATATTTCGACCCAAAATTGGTGGAACGCGTTGGTAATCAGGTAGATGCAAAGAAAGGCTCAATTGAATCCTACACGGGTAAAGTAGGCGCTTTGGAAACGCAAATTGGCGCCATGAGCCGGGAATTGGACAATAAAACCAGCCAAATTCGGAATAAAATTGCGCAGGCGATGTTGAAAGTTCAAAGCGACAGCATCAAGGTTGCGCAGGCGGATATTGATTTGCAGGTTGCCCAGCGCCAGTTTAACGGCACAAAAGCGCTGTACGACAAGGGCTTAAAATCGCTCACCGATTTGGAAGAAAAGCGCCTGAAACTACAGGAATGTCAAACAAAAATAGTGGCTGCCCAAAACCAGTTCGAAAGCAGTCGCAACGATTTGTCCATTTACAAAACGGATTTGAGGCTTAGTTCCAACGAATACGCCAACAAAATTGCCAAAGCCCAAAGCGATAAATTCAGCACACTTTCAGACAAATTTGATGCGCAAAGTTCGGTGAATAAACTTGAAATCGAACGCGCCAACTACGCCCGACGCTCCAGTTTTTACTACATCATAGCGCCACAAGAGGGCTACATCGTCAAGGCCATAAAACCCGGGATTGGCGAAATCATCAAGGAAGGCGATCCCGTGGTAAGCATACAACCCGCTGATTATCAATTGGCTGTGGAAATGTACGTCAAGCCGATGGATTTGCCCTTAATCAACCTTGGCCGCGAGGTGCGCTTTATGTTCGATGGCTGGCCGTCCTTTGTGTTTAGCGGTTGGCCGGGGGTTTCGATGGGTACTTTTGCAGGCCACGTGGTTGCAATTGATCGAAACATCAGCGCCAACGGCAAATTTCGGGTATTGGTAGCGCCCGATCAAACGGAACCGCCCTGGCCAAATGCCATCCAAATCGGCGGCGGCGCCAAGGGCATTGCCATGCTGAATAATGTGCCGGTTTGGTATGAATTGTGGCGTATTCTCAATGGTTTTCCGCCGGATTTGTACGAAAACCTGTCGGACACAAAGAAAGATTACAACAAAAAGGAAAAATAAATACGAATTTAGCCTGCCTTCCCACTCATATCAATCCGTGTCCGCAGGTCTGTGTCATCTGTGTTCCATCCCCTCGAAGGCGACAAAAGGAACACAGATGACACAGACCTGCGGACACGGATTGAAGGGGTAAAAATCAACATTAGATACATGTACAAATACGTTCTGTCGCTCCTTTTTTCCATCATAACAATCACTTTAAACGCCCAAACAACACCTGAATTAGACTGGGCTACCTTTCGCCAGCAGGTGCTCAGCAACCACCCCTTGGCCAAACAAGCCGACCTGTACCGCGACATGGGGGAAGCCTCCCTTTTACGCGCCAGAGGCGGTTTTGACCCGAAAACGTATGCCAATTACACGTCAAAAAACTTCAAAGAAACCCAGTATTTTAGTTACACAGAAGCAGGCGTAAAACTGCCCACCTGGTTTGGTTTGGAACTAAAGGGCGCGTATAACTACAACAGCGGCAAATACTTAAATGAAGAATCCTACCTGCCCAAAAACGGCCAGGCAAGTTTCGGTTTCAACTGGACCCTCGGTCAGGGTCTGCTCATTGACGAACGCAGGACGGAATTAAAACAGGCACAAGTGGGCGTGCGACAATTCGAGGCCGAACGCAACGCCGCCCGTAACGAACTGCTGCGCGACGCGGCTAAAGCCTATTGGTCCTGGGTGCTCGCCGACAATCAGGTACGCGTGTACGAGGAGGCCCTGCGCCAGGCGCAAATCCGATTCGACGGGATTCGGGAAAGTGTGCGGCAAGGCGATAAACCCGCTATCGATACCGTTGAAAGCATGGCCCAGGTACAAACCCGGCGATTGGATGTGTACTTGGCCAAATTAGACCAGCAAAATGCAAGCCTCGAACTGCGTAACTACTTGTGGGACAACAACAACCAGCCCGTTTCAAGCGATCAAATCACCACGACACCCGCCTTGAATACAGCCCTGATTAAACCCGGCGCCCGCGTAGTTCCCGATAGTTTCATACAAGCAGCCTTTGCACAACATCCTGATTTACAAGCTTATGCTGCAAAACTACAAAGCCTTCAAATAGAACGGCGTTTGAAATTAGAAAAACGAAAACCCGTACTCGATTTGAGTTATTACCTCCTCGGCAAAGGCTGGCAATTCTCCCAAGTCAACCTCGGCGACGGCCCGAAAGTGCTGGCCAACGACATTAAATGGGGCCTTCAGTTCAGTTATCCGATCCCAAACCGCAAGGCCCGCGGCGATGTGCAATTGGCCGACCTGAAAATTGCCCAAACCAACTACGCCCTGCAACAAAAACGGCTGACGATTGAAAATAAAGTGCGGCAATACGCCAACGAACTCAACAGCCTTACGGAACAGGTGCTGCTTTACCGCGATCTGGTAGCCTCCTACCGCAGTTTGCTGGATGGCGAAATGGAGCGTTTTCGCTTCGGTGAAAGTTCGGTGTTTCTCATTAATAGCCGGGAACAGCGCTGGTTGGATGCGCAGGTGAAATACCTGAAGTTGCTGAGTGAATACAGGAAAGCGGAGGCGGGATTGATGTGGGCGGCGGGGCGTTTATAGGGGCGGCTGGGCGTTTGTAGGGGCGCGTAACGAGGGTGTATCATAATTCCTTTTTTAAGCAACTTGAGGATCGTTCGCAAAATATTATTCTGATGACCGCGCGTATTGTCGGGGTGACTGGGAGTCAACCCGACAATTAGGCGCGATCTCAACTTTTTATTTGGCGAAAAAATCTCACGTTACCTTATAATACAGCCTCGTTTATACTAAGAAACGTACAGCAGGGCGCGATCTTCAATCCAAAAAACGCTTGACGGTGTTCAATATAGAGGGATTGGATTCTTAATGCAAGCGGTTTGCTATTTATTTTATCACAACTTTCTCACCCAAAAACCTCGGTTTTACGCCAAAAAACAAATCCAGAAACATTTTGCTCCGGGCAAAAAACTCCCGCATTTTTGTCCTGAACCCCATACCCGTCGACACCTCTTTGGCATTGTACCCAAAAGCGTTGATGCCGAATGCCCTGGCCAAATATACCGCGCGTTGATTGTGAAATTGCTGTGAAATCACCACAAAAGAACTTTGTCCAAAAATATCCCGCGCCCGCACAACGGCATCCAAGGTTCTGAATCCGGCATAATCCAAATAAATGAGGCTGTCGGGAATTTCGTTTCGGACAAGTTCTGCTTTCATGTCTGCCGGTTCATTATAATCTTCCCGGCTATTGTCTCCGCTGATAATGATGTGTTTTATTTTACCACTTTTAAACAATGCTACGGCTGCGTCAATCCGATTGAAGAAAAAGGGATTATTATTTCCATTCGACAGGAATTTTCCGGTGCCAAGCAGCAAACCGACATCATTCGGTTTCACCTGTTCTATATCGCCAGAAATAAACGCCGCAGTTGCTTGATTTACAGTAATATTGGCGCAAATTGTTAAAGCGAACGCGA
>JBAXTB010000362.1:0-5922 GCA_037130425.1 Bacteroidota bacterium | reverse complement strand
CCCGAAGGGATTATATGTGTTTTTATAGCGTTTTTACATACAATCCTTTCAGGATTGGGAAATTTTACCCGACATGATCTATAAACATAAAATCCCTTCAGGATTTTTATAATGCGCTAAATACTTACATTAAAGTTTGAACTGCGCCAGTTTTTCACCTGTTTTAGCATCATGCGCATGTACCGTGCAAACTAAACAAGAGTCGAACGAACGGGCTACCAAACCAACTTCTACCGGATCATGTGGGTCTTCTATTTCGATGCCGGTAAGGGCTGCTTCAATCGGGCCTGCATTGCCGCTATCATCATTGGGGCCAACGTTCCAGGTGGTAGGCGCCATTACTTGATAGTTTTTGATCACTCCGTCTTTAATTTCGATCCAGTGTGCCAGCGCCCCGCGGGCTGCCTCGGTTGCGCCAAAGCCCATACCGTCGCGTTCTTCCGGCTTGATGTAAAATTCGGCATCAAGGTCGATTTGCGTTAACCACTGATTGATGAATTCATAGATGCGCGGGGCCTCGTGCATGCGTGCGAGCGTGCGTGTGAATACGTTCGGGCCGAGTTTGTTCAAGATGTCGCTGAAAAGCGGATCCTGAATCTGATGGCTTAGGTTCGCCGGATTTGCATTTGCAATTACCCGCGCAAGCGGACCCGTTTCTGCCGCAAAACCGTCATAACGTGGCGCTTTTGCCCAGCTGTATTTACCATTGAAGTCAGAATCAGCCAGGTGTTGTGAAAGCACCGGTGTTGGAAATGGCTCTTTCCAGGGGTGTTCGGCGGGCACATCAGCATACCAGGAGTGTTTTACGTGCTCCTTGATATTCAGGTGGTTGAATTCGTGCCAGTTTTTGCCGTCAAAATAGCCGGATGGGCTAATGAGCGCTTTGTTGCGACCTTCAACCGTTGGGTTGTTGTACATATCTTTGTGCAAATACGTACCGTAAGCCAGGAATTTGCCCACACCCTGACCGAATTTATCCAAACCGAATTCAAGGCTGGCGCGGATAAACAGGCCCAGATCGCTGTTGCGCTGGCTCTCGTTTTCTTCCACCCAAGCCATCAGATCGTCCCAGGATTTAATCTGCATATAGCGTTCGATGGAACAGCCGAGCCAGGTGGTTTCGAGCCACTCATTGCGGAAATTGTTCATGATCGCATGTGCGCGGGTAATGTCTTTCAAGGTAGGCGCGCACATTACGCCGCCGGGCACCATGTAAGACGAGTGCGGCCATTGTCCACCGAACAAAGCGTACACTTCCACCGGGCGCGCCGAAGCCGTTACGCCGCTTTGGAAAGAAGTGCCTACGTATGCAGCAAAACGTTTCACCACTTCGGCGTACAAAGGCTTGTTGGCGAATTTTTTATTGGCCAAATCCGTTGCGAAAATGGCGTAAAACCAGCGCGGAATCGACTGAATGGTTTCTGTTGCCTGGCCGATTGCGCGCAACAACAAAGCGTTGGGCGACAGTTTTGTTTTCCACGCAGTATCCAGCGCAGAAGACGCACAGTATAAGTGGGATCCCCCGCATATACCGCAGATACGCGGCGTCACAATCAGGCCGGATTGTGGATCTTTGCCTTCCATGATTTTTTCAAAACCGCGAAACATAGCGGCTTGCGTATGGGCGCGGGTAACTACCCCGTTCTCCATATAAACTTTCACGTCGAGGTCGCCCTCTACCCGTCCAACCGGAGAAATATTGAGTTCTTTTATCGTTGACATGCTAAGATGCTGATTTTTATTCAGTTAACAATTGATTTTCGCTTATTTTGAAGTTTCAAAGTGCTCCTGATCAACGCCTAAGGTTCTTTCCACAACACCCATTGTTTTTTCAATTCCTGCTCTCGTGTAGTATCCCAAGCGAGAAACGCCGGTTGGTACGTCTTTTGGCAGGAAGCCCAGGTATTTAAGGGTTTTGAATACGCTGCCTTTTACCAGATCATGGTGTGGGAAACCCGGTTCTGTACAACCTAAACATGGGTGATTTGAACGGGTTTTGCTGGATTGGCGGTTCCACAAGATGCGGTTACAGGATGCGCGGGTCATTGGTCCGCGGCAACCTACTTCATAAAACAGACAACCGCCGCGTTTGCCGAAGCCGCCGTCCACTTTTTGCGCAAAACTGATGGCGTTGGTGCAGCCGGTTTGAACAAAATCCGTAAAGAATGTTTTCGGGCGGTGGAAATCGTCGATTAATACGTCTTTTAATCTTCCGGTTGAAATGGCAACCAAAATTTGGGTAATCCAATCCGGGTGCGCCGGGCAGCCGGGAATATTGATAACCGGTAAGCCGCCTTTGGATACAAAATTAGCGCCAAGGAAGCCGCCCTTTTTCTCTTTGAGGAATTGCATACCCGTGCTTTCGCTCGGATTCGGCGGTACGGCTGGAATGCCGCCCCAGGTGGCACAATCGCCGATGGCAACTACATAGCCCGCGACTGTGGAAAGTTCGCGTACCCAGTCCTGCATCGGGCGTTCACAAAAATAGTTCATGGAGCCGGTGCCGTTCGGACCTTGCACGATGGAACCTTCGTACACGAAGATGTCCATTTGAACTTTTCCTTTGAGAATGTCCTGAAGCAAGTCGGAAACCTGATCGCCGATTTCAAGGCCGATAGAAGGGTGCCACAGGATGTTGATGCCGAAGTCAGTCACCAATTCAACCACGGTGGGCTCAACGGCGTTTAGAAAAGACATGGTGTTTCCACTACAAGCGCCCCCTTGCAACCAAAGTACATTTGCCATAATTAATAGTGAATTAGATGGTGAATGATGCTTTTCGCAAAATAAAAATTTGAATTGCGGGGCTTTGTGCAAAGGTAAAAACGAATGCGAGGATTAGAAATTTTTTTCTAATTAATTTAGAAATTTTTTTCTATTTTGGAAATACATGGGGTTAAGGCGGGCGGATGGCTGGGGTAAAGCGGGCGCTTACGTGGGAGAATAGGATTGTGAAAGAGGCTGAAAACGGCTAATATTAAAATAAAATGGCTAAATTGCGGCTAAAAAACGGCTAATATTAAAATAAAATGGCTAAATTGCGGCTAAAAAACGGCTAACTATAAAAGCAATACTTGAAAAAAGCCTAAAAAGCATATAATATGGAGTCAAAATTGCAATTCGATTTCAATACACAACAGTCGATATTACGAAAAATTGCAGCAATTGATGCTTTTCAAAGTCGTTGGAAAGTGGAGCAAGCAGATGAATCCTCCTTTCTGCGGCAAATGAGGACAGCGGCGATGGTCGAAAGTACCGGGTCTTCTACGCGTATTGAGGGATCGACACTGACGAATCCGGAAGTGGAATCGGTGCTTAAAAATATGAAAATTACCAAACTAAATACGCGTGAGGAGCAAGAGGTTGCCGGATATTACGAGGTTCTGGAACTGATACTTGATTCGTATAAAGACATTCCGCTTACCGAAAATTACATCAGTCAGCTGCATGGTTTATTGTTGCGCCACAGTGCTAAAGATCAACGTCATAAAGGCGCGTATAAATCACTCAGCAATCAGGTTGTTGCTTCTTCCCCTGGTGGCACACAGCGTATCGTATTTGATACTACGCCGCCACACCTCACACCTGCTGCTATGCAAGGATTGGTTTTGTGGACTAATCACGCTTTTGAGGAGGATACATTACATCCGTTACTTGTGATAGCCGTATTTGTGTACGAATTTTTGTCAATTCACCCATTTCAAGATGGAAATGGCAGGCTATCGCGTCTATTAACAACCCTGCTTTTATTGAAAATGAATTACGATTTTATTCAATATATATCCTTTGAAAGCCTGATTGAAGAGCGAAAACGCGAATATTATCGCGTTTTAATTGATGGGCAACAAAAGAGAGGTCAGGTCGATGAAATCATAGACCAGTGGGTTCTTTTTTTATTGGACAGTTTGCTGACCATCACACAACGGCTCACGGAGAAACGCAATTTGTACCACAGTTTAAAAGGATACCTGAATGAACGCCAAAAACAAGTTTTGTCCATAATTAACGACAAAAAAGCGGTTCAAATGGCCGATTTGCTTAAAATATTGCCTGAAATACCGCATAGCACACTTAAATATGATTTGAAATTGTTGGTCGAAAGGCAGCTAATCGCAGTGGTAGGGAAGGGGCGCGGTGTGCGGTATTTTATACTGGAAGAAAAAGTGCCGTAAATGAGGCCAAACTACCGGCTAACCACCACCGGGCTTAACTCATTCAAATACTGCTGTCCGCCCTGGTTGGTGAAATACGGCACAAATTGCGCCCACACCGATTTTTTAAACGATTCAACCGTCAACGGCTGTCCTTTCAGAATCTGTTGCGGGATCCAAAAGGCAATGGTCATCCAGATATGGTCGGTAAGGGTATCGTACATGCCTTTTTTAGGCTCCGATACCAAAAAGCCGCATTGCACGTAATAATCAATCCGTTTGCGGATTTGAAGCAGCATTTTTCCGGTAAATTCGTGCCAAAGGCCAATGACGTCCGGGAAAGAGCGCTCGATTTCAAACAGGTCGATCAGGTAAAAACGGTGGTTGTTGAAAAAATCGTAGTACTGGTTGAGTTGCCGGTCGAAGTCCGACAAATTAGGCCGAACCATGTACGCGGAAAGGATTTGTTTGAGGTCTTCAAAAAGCGTTTCGTACACAAAACTGGTAATCGCTTCCTTGTTTTTAAAGTGGTAGGCAAGGTTGCCAACGCTTATACCAACTTCATCTGCAATCTGTTGCAAACGAACGTTGGACAAGCCGTGCGTATTAAAAAGGTGTACGGAGGCCTCTAAAATCCGATGTTTGGTGTTATTTACCGGCATGCACGCTATTCAATTGTAGGGCAAATTCAGTTCATTAATGTCTACATACAAGGTTCCGCGTTGGTCTTTAGCGGCGGCTCGGCGAAGGTAGTGGCCTATTTGGGCCGCTTTTTTCGGGCAGGAGTGCCGTGTGATCCTGCGCGCGATAAATTTCACAGGACATTTGTGGTGTGCAAAAACCAAGGCTACTTCCCAAGCGCCTTTTCTGTAAAACAGCTTGTCTATCACCGCCGTATCGCCCAACCAATAATCGTCGGATATAAAGCGCAAATCAAATTGCGAGCCTAAAATATCCAACTGGTGCAGGTCGTTCAGACCGTCCAGCATTTTGGCGTAAACGTCCGCTGCGATGGAAAAGCGTGCTTTCATGTAGGCGTATAATAATGCAAAATTATAATAAATTTTCCAAAGCCATTGCGTTTATTTGGACAAATTCTTTTTTACCCATTTCGGTGCAAAGGGGTAGGAACAACGACCAAAGTGTTTTTCGAAATAAAAAGTAGTCGCTTGCCGGGCTTTGACAGATCATTTGGCGATACACCCACAGGTCGGCGCTCATCCAGAACTGGGCGGCTAAACGGGCAAAAAATCCATCTTCCGGCTCTTCCGTAAATGCCCCGCGCGACACGTTGAACCGGATCATCGTTTCCATTTGTTGCGCCTGCCAATGCAGATGTTCCTGGTATTCCGAGCGAATATCCGGGTAGGCGCGCATGATTTCAAGGGTATCTAAATAGAAAAAAAGATAGGTTTGTTGCAACTCAAACATGGCATGCATCAAGCGTTCCGTATCCTCAAACAAGGGCAAAACCCTGAACTCTTGTAGTAAAATGCGCTGCTGTTGCACTAATTCGGCCCACAGCGCCTGCACGATGGCGTCTTTGTTTTTAAAATGGTAGGCCATATTACCCACGCTTACAATCGATTCATCCGAAATATGCTGTAAACGCACATTCAGCAGGCCGTCGCGGTTGAATCGTTTCAAGGCGGCGTTCAATACGCGTTGTCTGTTGTTCGGTGCAGGCATGGGTGATGGTTGAGTGCTGTGCAAATATACTCCGCCGCATCAGGTTTTGAGTATTTAGAAAAGATTTTCTAAACGGTTTGGG
>JBAXTB010000361.1:0-5923 GCA_037130425.1 Bacteroidota bacterium | reverse complement strand
TACTTCACGAGGAGAAAAATAATTTCACGCAAAGACGCAAAGGCGCAAAGCACGCCGTAGGTTGCACTTTGCGGCTTTGCGTCTTTGCGTGACACTTTTTATCTACTTTACGAGGAGAAAAATAATTTCACGCAAAGACGCAAAGGCGCAAAGCACGCGTAGGTTGCACTTTGCGGCTTAGCGTCTTTGCGTGAAATTATTTTAAGGCTTCACCAACAATTTTACTGTGCCTTGCTTATTCCCGGAACGCATTTCCATAAAATAAACCCCTGATTCCCAATTACTTACCTGAATACTAAACGCCGCGTTTTCCGATGCGCCTTCTGTTTTCAATTGCCCCATGGTGTTGTACACCCGATATTGAATCGACTCCGCTGCGCCGGGGACATTTATACGAATCCAGTTATTAGACGGATTTGGCGCAACTTCAATATTTAACTGAACATGGGTTTGCTCATGGGTTTTGGTAGTACAATTGACTAATTGGGTCTTGTACAACGTAAGGCCGCCGCGCTGGTTGCCGACCACCATTTCCAATATACCGTCTTCGTCAATATCTGCAAAAGCCGCGTGGGTGCGGGCGCCGTCGTCGACATTGCCGTAGTGTGCCGAAACCTGCGGAAACGGATCAGTGGTGGCCGTAATATTACTATACGCTTCAATCGGGCCGGCGAGGCTGCCTGTGAGCATCATCGGTCCGGTTTGGGTGTTTACAATGACTGGCGTACTGAAACCGACTGATTGACCGGGCGCGTCGGTATCCACGCCGCCGATGGTTTGAATGGTGGGGGCGGTGCCGAATTTGGGCGTGCTTGCTGTGCCGATATTTCTGAAATAATTGATGTTACCCTGCCGTTCGCCGATCAACACGTCCATTTTGCCGTCCTGATCCACATCAATCATGGCCGGGGAAGACGAAACGCCTACGTCCATTGAAATCCACATCACATCAATGTCCTGCTCAAGCACCATCGGGTTGCCGGGGCCGCCTTCATTGCGGAAATAATACAAAGCGCCAAGGTTGCTTCCGATCAACAAATCCAAGTCGCCGTCGCCGTCCATATCGCCAAAAGAGGGGCTGAAATCGAAATCGAGCGGCGCATACGACGCCATATTGAGGTAATTGGAATTTACCAAGTTAAATGCCGGCGCTGTTGGGGTGCCGATATTTTTAAACAAATACAAACTCGCATTATTGGGCGTGCTGGACGTAGAGCCGGAAGTTGGGGTAAAATAACCCACATTTCCGACCAACAAATCCGTCAATCCGTCGCCGTCAACATCGGCAAAGGCCGGGTGGGTTACGGAGCCGAGGTCGAGCATATCGTCTACCAAAAACCGTTTTGACTGCAAGGTAAACTGGTGCCCGGTAGCGGCTAAATTTTCATAATACCATACGTTTTTACGGTCTTCGCAAATGGTTTTGGTATTCGGCGCTACCAAAAGGTCTTTTTTGCCGTCATTGTTCACGTCTAAGTAAAAAGAAGCCGGAAAACTAACCAGCTGAACCGTCACGTCGTTGCTGGGAAAAGATGAATCCAAACTTGTCACCCAGGCTTGTGCCGGGGAGCCGCCGTTGTACAACAATCCAAGGCAGTCAAAAGATACATTCCCCAGGATCAGGTCTTTATCGCCGTCGCCTTCCATGTCTAAAGTAGTCAAAGTAGCGCCGGGGTGACGGGTATCGCGGTCATCTACCTCGCCGTTGGGGCCTGTGAAACCGTTGGAACAGCTTGTAGGTGAAGCACTTAGGCTTGCTTTGCAGGGCAAAAAACCGTTTTCATAAAATTTGCCCCAACAGCGATCTGCGGCGCGAAATTTCAAACTGTCAAGTCCGTAGCCCATTTCCACCGAGGTATTTTGAAACCACCACACATTGGTACTGTTGCCGGAAGGGAAAGCGAGGATGTCCAAGTCGCCGTCGCCGTCAATATCATCTACGGCTGGCACATCTGTTTTACTGATCGGCAGGTTGTTCCAAAAGCCGGGCTGGTCTTCGTCCGGGTACCAGATATACAAGGGATTGCAGGTCGGACAAGTTGGGTAACTAAAATGGAACGACTTGAATTTCAACATGTTATTTTCAAAATAGCCTTTAAAAACCTGCATTTCGCCGGTTCCTTGCGCGATGGATGCGCAAAAAATATCAGCCGCGCCGTCTTTGTTGTAATCGCGCAGCAAGGCATAATCGACCATCTGCGGAAAGTTACACGCGTATTCGGGCGCGAAGGTGTAAGAGGCTTGTCCGGTAATATGGTCGTTCAAATACGTGAGTACCACATCGCCGCCGCGGTCGAAAATGACGAGATCCAAAATGCCGTCATTGTTCAGGTCGGCTGCGGAAAACTGCGGGTTGTTCAAGCCGCCCGCAAAAGGCACTTTTAAGGCCGTTCCATTTATTTTGAGCGGCACTTCCAGGCGCTGGAACATGGTTGTTTGGGCAAAAACTTGAAGCGACAAAACCAAACAGAGGGAAAACAAGAGCAGGTGGCGCATAACAACAATCATGTTTAATGAAAAGGCTATCTTTCCGGCAAAACTACGATAATCGCAGGCAGTACTGCGGATTTGCTTGCTGTTTGCGTCATATTTTTGCCAAAATAGACTTATGATTTACGAATTCAACGGATTCAGGCCGATTATCCACGAATCGGCGTTTATACACCCGCAAGCCGCCGTTACAGGCAACGTTATCATTGGCCGCGACGTATATGTAGGGCCAGGTGCGGCCATTCGGGGCGATTGGGGCCGCATTGTCATTGAAGACGGCTGCAATGTGCAGGAAAACTGTACGATTCACATGTTTCCGGGCATTACCGTGACTTTGCACGAAGCCGCGCACATCGGGCACGGCGCAATCATACACGGCGCAACCATCGGGAAAAACTGTTTGGTAGGCATGAACGCCGTGCTGATGGACGAGGTGGAACTCGGCGATGGCTGCATTGTGGGCGCGCTTTGTTTTATAAAAGCCGGCGAAAAAATACCGGCCCGCAGCATGGTCGTCGGAAATCCAGGCAAGATTATCAAGGAAGTGAGCGACGAGATGTTAGCCTGGAAAAGCAAAGGCACCGAATTGTACCAACAATTGCCGGGCCAATGCTACGAAACCCTGCGCCCTTGCGAACCGTTGCGCGAGGTACCCGCCGACCGCACGGAAATGGAAGCCGTTTATAAAATCTGGAAACAAAGTAAATGACATGGAAGCTTTTTTAAAACGCCTCGACGCTCAAATCCGGAGGCTAAAAGGAAATATTCACGCGATCCCTGAAGCCGAATTACAACATAAACCCGCGCCTGAAAAATGGTCGAAAAAGGAAATTCTGGGCCATCTGATCGACTCTGCCCGGTATAACCTGAACCGTTTTTCTGAAACGCCTTTCGCCGCTTCGCCCTATCAGGCCCAGCCTTATAATCAGGATCACCAAGTGGCCATCAACAGATACCAAGAGGCTGATACAGAACATCTTATCGCGCTTTGGCAAGGATTAAACCGGCAAATTTGCACGCTCGTGCAGGCGCTCACACCCGCGCAACTGGCGCTCCCGCTCGTGACGCCCGGCGGCGAACACCGCACCCTCCGTTGGCTGATTGAAGATTACGCCGAGCACCTGGAACACCACTTAAACCAGATACTTACGCCCGACGAAGCCGTTTTCCCGTTTCAAATTACCTTAGAAAACGCCCGCGCTATCTTGCAGGAAAAAGCGCCCGCCGAGTTTGTCCCTTTACTTGAAATCGGCGATTTGCAAATTGAATATTACCAACCGAATGTGATTGACCGACAAAAGCCGCATATACAAGATGAAATATATGTAATCATCAGTGGCGAAGGCGATTTTGTGCGCGAGCAGGATACCTGCCGCTTCAAACCGCACGATGTTTTGTTTGTAAAAGCCGGCGAGGAACATCGTTTTGTGAATTTTACTACGGATTTTGCATGTTGGGTAGTATTTTACGGCTTGAAAAGATAAGTACATGTTGGGTATCTTCAAAAACACCCTGTCCGTCATTTCATTGATATGTTTGTCGGCACAGTTTTGCATCGGTCAGCCACCCGCGACCGACTCCTTGCAATCGGCCTTGAAAAACGCAGGGCACGACACGACCCGTTGCAGCATCTTGCTTGCCTGGGGTGAACGAATTTATGCGCAGCAACCCGAGGCGGCCATCAAATTTTGGGAACAATCCAATGCTTTAGCCGAGCAAAATCTTGTTAAATACCCCAGTTATCACCCACTGTATCGGGCCTTTAAAATGCAATCAGCCGCCGCGCTGAACGATATTGCCGCCGTGTATGACAGCCAGGGAGACATACCAAAAGCCTTAGATTTTTACCAAAAAGGCTTAAAAATTAGCGAAGAAGTGGATGATAAATCCACTACGGCTGGGATATTAAATAATATTGGGTTTATTTACAAAAATCAGGGATACCACGTTAAAGCGCTGGAGTATTTCCAAAAAAGCCTTTCCATCAGCGACGAAATTGGCAGTAACCCGGCAATTAACATCCCAATACTCAATAATATTGGCGATATTTATCGTATTCAACAACAAAATGACGAGGCATTTAGGTACTATGAAAACAGTTTGCATTTAGCGGAATCTATTGGCGATAAAGCAGGTATGTCCAGTCCGCTTCACAACATTGGTTTGTTGTATGAAGCCAAAAAAGACTACAACAAAGCTTTGGATTTTTATCAAAAAAGCCTTAAAATTGATGAAGATTTGGGCGACAAAGCAGGTATTTCTTTCACCTTAAATAGTATAGCCAGTATCTATTTTAGCCGGGGCCAATTCGCAGAGGCGCTCACATTTGCGGAACGTTCCTTACAAATTGCCCGCGAACTCGGCTACCCGGAAAACATTCGCAACGCCGCTTATCTGCTCAAAAGAATATACCAGCAACAACAGGATTTTCCGAGGGCTTTGCAGATGTATGAGATGTACACGCAAATGCGCGACAGCATCAACAACACGGAAACCAAACGCGCCAGCATCAAAAACCAGTTGCAATACCAATACGAAAAGAAAGTAACGGCCGACAGCATCCGAATGGCCGAAGAACGCAAGGTCATCGACGCCCGTTTCGCACAGGAACAAACCCAACGCTATGCGCTTATGGGCGTTTTGGGCCTGTCGCTGGTGTTCGCCGGTTTCATGTTCAGCCGCTACCAGATTACCCGGCGCCAGAAAAAAGTCATCCAGTCGCAGCACGCCGAACTCACGCAGGAAAAGAAAAAGTCCGACGACCTGCTGCTCAATATTTTACCTTTAGAAACCGCCGAAGAACTCAAAACGACCGGTCGCTCGGTTGCCAAAAGTTATGCGGAAGTGACCGTATTGTTCACTGATTTTAAGGATTTTTCCAAAATTGCCGAAGCGCTCAGCGCCGAAGACCTGGTACACGAAATCAATTATTTTTACAGCGCCTTCGACCGCATTATTGCCCAATACGACATTGAAAAGATCAAAACCATCGGAGATAGTTACATGTGCGCCGCTGGTTTGCCCGTCCCCAACAAGACCCACGCCGAAGATTTGGTACGCGCAGCCCTTGATATTCAAGCCTTTATGCGCGCACACACGCAGGAACAACCCGTTCCGGAACATCCGCCCTTTGAATTGCGTATTGGTATTCATACGGGACCTGTGGTGGCGGGCATCGTGGGTATCAACAAGTTTGCTTACGATATTTGGGGCAATACTGTTAATATCGCGTCGCGCATGGAAACCAGCGGCGAAGCAGGAAAAGTGAATATTAGCGAGCGGACGTATGAACTCGTGAAAGACAAATTTTCCTGCGCTTACCGGGGTAAAATTGAGGCGAAACACGCGGGTATGATTGATATGTATTTTGTGGAGTGATTAACGCTGCCAGCGTTAAACCCTAGCAACCTTGTCGGCGGTTCCTTAACGCTGC
>JBAXTB010000360.1:0-5934 GCA_037130425.1 Bacteroidota bacterium | reverse complement strand
AAGAAATTGTTTCATAATGTACTTGTTTTGTGAGTTTTTAAATAGTTCAATGAAACAACGTAGGGAAGGTAAATATTATTTTGTGGTCGCCTTGTAAGTCACCCAAAACCACCGGCGGGTAGGGAAATAAAAAACAATATAAGCCAGTAAATACAGAGGAGTAAAAAATATCCCAGGTCGCGAAACATGTAATCTAATAAAAACATATTGCTTTTTCTGCTCCCTGCTAATCGCTTTACGATAAAGCCCAAATAAATGAATAGCGGCCCAAAAACAATCAGGAGGCCCAAAACAGTTTTTAATGAAACCTCAAAATCAGCAGTAAACACCTTTGAAAAAATAATTAGGAAGCATAAAATGGCTAAAACATTATAAAGTATAAATGCTACCTTTTTAACTTTTTCAGAATTTGTATTTTCCATTTTGCGCTGTTTTATCATTAAATAAATGCGAAGGTTATGGGTTTTAATAACCTTATTTTCTCTCCTTATACCGATATTCCGCGACCTTACACATATCCAGCAACCGTTGAAGGTTTCCATAATAAACCGAATCTCTAAACAACTCCCTTGACCAAAGCGCAATCCGACCGTCCTTTCTTGCGATGATACTCCAAACTTCCGGGTCAATCCCGCCTCCCTCATCTTTTCTCGGCATCTTCCAGAGTTGGTCAGAGAAAAAAGAACTTAATTGTTTAAGTTCATTGCTTGTTTTAATTTTCTGAGGTTTATTGTAAAAACAGTAAAGAACACCGCCGTTACCTGGAATAATCATCTGTGTACGCTTGTTGAAGCCTTTCAGTTTCCGGAGATTTCTGGTTGTAAAATGCATCCGCGTTAAATATACCTCGTTTATAAATCCGTTTTCAAAAACCAATGAAATCGTTATTGATGGTTTATATAATTCATTCCAAAAGTCAACCTCATAAAACTCTTTTGGTTCGGTATTGCAATTAAAAAGCACCTTAAAATCCGGGTTTCCGCAGTTTTGACTCCAGAAGGCGCCTATTTCGTATTTAAAAGAGTCTTCGACCACCGGCGCTACTACGGCAGGCTTCGGCAGTGATTCAGGCGCGTTTTTACACGAAAAAACGGCTAGTAAACCAATGAAAAGGCAGCATTGAATCGCCATATTTCCGGAGTATAAAATCATTATTAGTGCATATTCATAAATCGCCCAAATTCAATCCCAAACCCGAAGCACACCATCCACCCTCTACCGTCCACCGTCTCGACGTGCTTTGATCTTTTGACCATAGCCGTCAGGCTAAGCGTTTTGGTGTACGCTACGTTTGTCATCCTGTCGGGAACCGTCCACCCTACGAGGGGTAAGTCAGGTAGAGATGCACCCGTAGTATGGACGGTTTCCGACAGAATGACAACTCACATTTCTTTGATATTGAGCAAATTGCACCTCGCATGGTCTTCGCTTCCTCCACGCTCGATGCCCCACCGCCGTGCTTTGGTATTATGACCAAGCACACCCACGCTCGATACCAAGCCGAACGCTCTAAGCCTCCTATTCCAACTGCCAATCTTCTCCTTACATATCGGTACCCAAGATTTCCCGGTCCGCGCATATTATAACGTGATGGATTAAACTAAGGCAAAAGTGTAGGCGTTTGCTGAGTTTTACAAGCCAATCACGCAGCTTTAGCAAAATCTGTTACATACAAAACGGATTTCGTTTTTCAGGTTTCACACCGCGCGTAACTGCGCTTGGTCATAAGACCAAAGCGCGGCGGCAAGGTATCGAGCGTGGAGTAAGCGAAGACCAAGCACGGAAAAAGTATGAGTCATTCCGGATTCGGAGTGGCTCATGCTTTTGGACATGAATCTTAATCCCTAATAATATCCTTTATAACATAACGACTATTCTGTTGAATAGAATCAAAATTTATATGCAAATACCACATTTCACTCGTTATAAAATCATGTTTGTAATATTTATGAAAAACCAGTATTTGTCTTAGCCTCTCGTCTTTAGGTATGGAATCGCTATTCTCCAGATATGCGTAAATAAATTTACGAAAGTTTATTTGCTCGTTCACGTCATCAAAGTTTATTTTATCAATATTTTTAACATATAAGGATTCATAGCGGCCTTTAATACCACTATAGCAGTCAAGAATGCCAACCGATCTTAAATTGTATTCATATTTCATCTCCCCAATCTGAATAGTTGATGTTTCTTGAAAATTACTTTCTTTATCATCACAAGAAAATAAAAATAAAAACAGAAACGGTAAGATTCTACTCATGGCGTTATTTTTATTTCTCTTCTGGTTAAAAATGTCCACCGCGCTCGGTCTTCGCTTTCTTCACGCTCGATGCCCCGCCGCCGCGCTTGCGTCTCGTACGTTAAACGAGAAAAGAAATCAGTTCATTGACAATAAGAAAACAGAAATTAGCGGAGCCGTAGAGCAGGGAAGAGGTCTTTGTGTCTCGACCAAGCGCACACAACGCGCGATGTTAATACTTTCACAATCAATTACTTATCACATTTAACCACTCACGTAAGTTGTGCTTGATCAAACCTGTCCCGCATCGCAGATCGGGAAGACCAAAGCGCAGCGGCGGGGCATCGAGCGTAGGAGCGAAAGACCGCGCTCATTGGGAGCACACCAAGCAAGGCGAACAATACCTATTTTCATTAATCCAAAAACACCTCCGTTACATCTACTTCCAAATTTGGAATGATCGGGGTTGTCAATATATCGCCTTCAACTTTGGGAGGCAAGCCGATATAAAAGCCTTCGTTATTGAGTTTCCAAACCTGAATCATTTTTTCCGTAGGATTTACGATCCAATATTCCAGTACACCCGCTTCCTGGTATATCTCAAACTTGTCGCGCATTTCGATGCGGCTATTTCCGGGAGAAAGTATTTCTACAATTAGATCAGGCGCGCCGATACAGCCCCGGTCATCTAATTTTGCCGGATCGCAAATAACACTCAAATCAGGTTGTAAAACCGTGGTCACATCCTTATTTTTTTTCTGATCAAAACGTACAAACCGTACATCAAATGGCGCGACATACACCTTACAACTGCTTTTCCAAAGCGCGTTGGCAAATACCCGTGTAAGCCCTGTAACAATGCCCTGATGCTTTCGTGAAGGCGCTGACATAAGGCGGATTTTTCCACGCAAAAGTTCCACGCGTTGTTCGAATGTCCACAACAAGTAATCTGCGTAGGTGTACGATCCGTTTAGGTCGAGTTGATCGAGGGACGTAATCATAATCAAATCTATTGCTTTGACGTATAAATGAAACCTGACAACAAATTTAGGCAGTTTTACTGAAAACCCAAGTAAGGCCAAAGATCGGGAAGACACAAGCGCGGCGGTAAAGCATCGAGCGTGTAGGAAGCGAAGACCAAGCGAGGCGAAGGTTTTGCTGGGTTTTGCATAGCCTCATTTCCCCAATCTCAAACCCGAAGCACACCGTCCACCGCCACACCGTCTACCGTCCACCGTCCACCGTCTACCGCCCTTTCCCCGGCGGCGGCGGTATCAAAGGATCCGGAAACCGAATCTCTATTATCCTCAAACGATGCCTGGTTCCCAATTTCAACTTTCGAGGACCCGAAAAAGCCAACCCCAGCCCCATAGATCCCGCTGCCGTACCGTACAGGCCCGCGTACGCGATCCCGCGATCTTTGTACAAAGCCGCAATCGTGGTGGCAAAGGCTAAGGAAGCGCCAAACGTAAAAATCGTGCCGCTCAACAAGCGCACAATCGGTTGGCGCCGCACCTTGATCTCTGTGATGCTGTCAAGTTTGACCGCAAAATTGTCCAACAGCAAGGTGTTTGATTCCGGCAAAATACCGGTAATCGTGCGGTCGTACCAGTAATTTTCCGGCCCGCGCAGCCGGAACCGCAGGTTATCGCCCACATACATTTTGGTTGTTTTGGCGCTATTGGCGCGTTCCAGTATCAGCATTTTCTGGGAAAAAGCCGAAACGGATAAAAAACAACAGAAGATCAAGGTGTAAATTGTACGCATATCATTTTTTTTAATTAAAAGGGCCGTCAAAACAATGCTTGACGGCCCTTTTAAACGTTTGAAAACGGAAAATGGCTTGTGTTGGAGGATTTTTATATGCCACGTTTGATATATAACCAGTTTTGAGGTGTTATCTCCGACCTAAGGAGGAGGTGACATCTCAAAACGAAGGTTACCTGAGCGCTTCCGTTCAGAGATGACACCTTCTCGTTCCTCGAAGATGACACCTCTTCACTACTATTGCGGACATTAAAACGACAGTCTCCTCAATTATCAACGATTTCAAACTTTTACTTAAGCCCTTCTAATCTACCCATTTCTTCTTATCAGCCAGCGCCCCCAACTGCGCCCAGGTCAGCACCTCATCCGTCATGCCGTATGCATAAGCCGAAACTTCATACGTGTTGTACACAAAACGCAAACCTTCCGGCGTTACCGCAAACGAAGTCGGCATCGGTAGTTTTGTAAACTCAGGAAACACCAAGTCAGATAAAACCGGCGTGGGCTGCCCTTCTTCTTTTTTCGATTCCACAAAGGCTTTTTCAAGCAAAGGCCGCAACGCATTGGTGTCCGCCACAATGTCTGTCAATTGAATCAGCCGACCGGTATTCAGGTCAAAAGTGTACAAGCTATTGCCGTAATTGCCGTGCGCGCCGCCCATAAAGCTGTAATAACTGTACGCCACGGAGTAATAACGGCTGTTTTGAAGCACATTGACGCATTTCAATTCATTGGAATATGACATCGCGTATTCCATGTCGGGCTGACTTTGCTCCACCATACCTGCGTACATACTGATCCCGGAAGAATCGACCGCCGTAGCGAGCGAAAGTTTCGGGTTATTGTAAATGCAATAGTTGGCGTAAGCAGTTAGAGAGTCGTTGATGATTTTAACGGCTTCCGGTTTTCCGCCTGCTAATACGGGATAATCCACTGTAACTTCTGCACAAAGGGAATCCTTGATACATTTTTTATAGCCGAGGTGTTCCATTTTAACGGTAACAGGTGCAACTGGCGGTAGTTTAGACGCAGCGTCTTTACAAGCAAACAGCAAAATGCTCAGGCAAGAGACTGAAATAAACAGGGCAATTTTAGATGTCATAAAAAAGGAAAAGTGTTTGTTCATAAAACAAAGATAATCAAATGTTTATATGCCAAAGCAACGGGATCTGAATGACGGAGTATTTGTGTTCAAAACCTATTACGTCGGCGTATAAACTAAACCGCGATGGAAGCCTTTGGCGTTGGAATAATGGAGGCTAATTTCTCCACCACAAAATCAACCTCTTCCACTGTGTTCAAATGCGAAAAGGAAAAACGGATGCTTTTTCTGTCCGGGTCGGCGCCAATGGCTTCCAGCACGTGGCTGCCTTTTTCCGCCCCGCTCGAACAAGCGCTGCCGCCCGATGCGCTGATGCCTGCAATATCAAGGCTAAACAACAGCATTTCATTTCTGGGTGAAGCCGGAAAGGACGCGCTCAATACCGTGTACAAACTGCGCCCATCCAAATCGCCATTAAACTGGATATCCGGAAACGCCGTTTCGAGTCGCATGCGCAGGTAGGCGCGGATTTCGCGGATGTGTGCGCTGCGAGATTCCATTTCTGTACAAGCTAACTCTAAGGCTTTGGCCAATCCAACGATGCCATACACGTTTTCGGTGCCGCCGCGCATGTTGCGCTCCTGCGAGCCGCCGTCAATCAACGGTTTAATAGTCGAGTCAGGATTGATATAAATAAAGCCTATACCTTTGGGGCCGTGGAACTTATGGGCCGCGCCGGACAGGAAATTAATATGTGTTTTGCTTACGTCAATTGGGAAATGCCCAATGGTTTGCACGGTATCGGAATGGAACAGGGCGCCGTGTTCTTTGCACAAGGCAGAAACCTCGTCAAGGTCGATCATGGTGCCGATTTCATTGTTGGCGT
>JBAXTB010000036.1:0-25551 GCA_037130425.1 Bacteroidota bacterium | reverse complement strand
TAAAATCTTAAATCATGTAATCTTAAATCTTAAATCCTTAAGTCAATGACATTGCACTCCGGCGTTCTGGATCAGCATAACCCGTTGATTTAGTAAGGTTTGTCTATTTTGCCGCCAGAATTTAAAACACGTACTACATGGAAAGTCCCGACTACGATGTAATCATATACGGCGTTGTGCCCGGCATTCCAAAATGCCAAACCCAACGCCCCCCCTTCGATATTCGATATTCCTCTGTTCGATATTCGATATTCCCCTTATTTCAAATAGTTATCCCCAAAAAACTCCCGGTACCCGCTCAAGGTCTTGTTTTTTAAAATCCGGCGGTAGTTTTCCTGTGTGACGGCAAAAAACTCTTTCTGGTACACGCGTTTTGTACTTTCTCCCAAGAAATCCTTTTTGTCTTTCACCTCGTTGTAGTATTTCATTGCAGCCGCTTTGTTGTCAAATTTGCGCACCACGATGATCGGCGTGTTGGTGTCGGTGCCGAGGAAAATATTGGAGATCCGGAGTTGTTCCGTTTTGTGGTTTTCCCGGTTGTAGTCGGTTACGGCGGCTTTTACTTCGTCGAGGCGCACATCGCCGGTGAGCACCACCATAAAATAGTGCAGTTTATCATCTTCGCGGGTAAAGGCGTCGTCGATTTTATCTTCGGTGCCCGGTTTTTTCTTCGCGTCATCTAATTCAAAACCTTTGCAGGACATGAGACGGGCGATTTCCTTGGCGCGGGTGGCCTCTGCACTTTCCGGATAACGGGCAATTACTTCGCTAAGGGCTTTGCAATAAGCGTCGTTGCCTTGCAAATTACCGGTACAGAGCGCGCTTAACAACGTGAATTTGGCCATGAGCACATTCTGCGACCCATACTTTTTGGGCGCCTCCTGGCATCTGTCGAGGGCGTCTTTGTAGTTGCCTTTCTGGAAGGTTTTAAAGGTTTCCTCGTAATAGTGATCCAGTTCTTTTTTCTTTTCAGCGTTGGAATTCACGAAATTCGGGTCGCTGAGCGCGCGGGCGTAGGCGCTGTTCGGGTATTTGCCCACGAGTTTGTCGTAATAATATTTGGCGCGGACGGCATTGCTCAGGTCGGTAAAGGCTAAGAAACAGTAGTACCAGGTTTCTTTTTCGTATTTAAGGGTGTCCGGATAACGGCCCTGCATTTCTTCCAGGGTGCCCGAACATTTTTTATTGTTGGCCAATTTGTCGCGGAAAAGCGTGCCGAGTTGGTACATGGCCTCGTAAGTCGCCATGTGAATGACCGACAGTTCATCTTCCGTTTTTGGAATACCCTTAAACAAATCGGCGAATTCAGAATTGCTCACACCGTCGGCTTTGGTGCTGTCGCTGCCGGCCGCTTGTTCATCTGCTGCGATGCCGCTGAGCGGACGGTTGCTGCGACGCCAGTTATCTTCCAATTTGCGATCGCCCCATACTTTTGTGAAGTCCTTTTTGCCTTTTTTCAGGAAGGCTTCGTTGTAAAAATAGAAGGTGGACTTGATGCCGGCTTGTTGGGCGGGCGCTTTTGCCGGACCGCTGCCAGCCTTAGATGCTGCTGCAATTTGTTGCGCCTGTGCTTTAGCGGCGGCTAAGGCTTCTTCTTCGCGTTGCTTTTTCAGTACCTTGGCAAAGTCCTTTCGTTCAGCATCATTCATGTGAAAAATGCGCACAATGCTGTCGTTGGCCGCGATGGCAGTGATAAGCCGTGCGATATCCTTCAGATTGGTGGCATAATCGCTGGCGCGTTTGTAGCGCGCGTCGATGTTGGGCAATACGGTCAGCGTGCTGTCGTAATAATTTTTTGCTTTTACGAAATCTTCGTCTTCAAAAAAGAGATCGGCGAGTTTCAGGTACGACTCAGCGCGCTGTGGCACGTTGTTTTTGTTGTTGTCGAGCGAGCGGCGCAGCATCACAATCGCGTCTTTGCGGTTTCCGTCGTGCAAGGCGATTTCCGCCATCTGGTAATAGATCTGGTCGCGGTACTCGATGTTTTTTGCATCAGAGGCCATTCGTTCCAAGGCGCGTTTGGCATCGGCGCTGGTCATTTTGTTATTGGCCCAACCGGCTGAAATCTGGTGCAGGCGCGCGTTGAATTCCATTTCGTACACCGGGCGACTTTTCAACACGGTAGAATAGGCTGCAAAGGCTGCATCGTAGTTTCCGGCGCGGTCGTTCAACTGCGCCAAAATAAAGGCCAAGCGCGCGCGGTCTTTTTTCTTTTTAATCAGCCCGATGGCGCTGGTTAGGGGATCAATGGCTTTGGCATACTGCTTTTGCTTGATCCACATGTTGGCCTCTGCGGTGTATAAGTCGGCGCGCAAATTGGCCGGGAACCAGGGATCGTCCCAAAGTTCGCGGAACAAAAATTCAGCCTCGTCATATTTTTCCCGCTCTACCAAGGTGCGACCGTACCAAATCATGGCGTTTGGATAAGCCGATGTGCGTTGCAGGCTTTTTTTGTACGGATTGGCGCCTGTGAGAAGCGGGTCAGGATTGCTGACGGGTTTGGCGGCAGCGGTTGGCGCTGTTGCCGTTGCGTCGGGCGTTTTTCCGGATTTATCGTCCTTATTCTTGGAAGCGCTTGATTTTTTCTTCTTGGACGCTTTCTTTTTCTTCTTTTTAGCAGCCGCTTTTTTCTTTTTGCTGCTGTGTTTTTTCTTGCTTGACTCGGCTTTTTTCTTTTTGGCGCCTTTTAATTTTATCTTACTTATTTTACGTGGATCCTGTTCTTCACGGATGTATTTGAAGGTCGCTTCTGCTGTTTCAAAATCGCGTTTTACAAACTGCGCCTGCCCGATAAGGGTATAGCAATCGTCTACAAAATCGCTGGGGCGGTGCAGGGCAATACCGCGCGCCGCTTTGGAAACCACATTATCAAGGTCGCTTTTAGCGCCGCCGGGGTCAGAGGCGGTATACGCATACACTGCAAGCAGTTGGTTGTAATTATCCTTGTTGGCCGCCGCAAGTTTATCGGTTGTCAAGCGAAACAGTTCGTCGGCATTAAACCAATAGTTGTACTTGGAAGTCAGGTTGTGGTACCCTTTTTTAAAATGGCTTACCTCGGCGCCTTTTTTCTTTTGCGTAACGCAAGCAAAAAGGGTGATAACTACCGCAAAAACAAAGGATATCTTCCCAAAATTTTTCATGCTAAAATCAGAATAGTTGAGCGCCTCGCAGTATCGAATTGCAGGACTGCGGCATCGTTAGTGGTTTAGTATAATTACCCGGATCGTTGTAACTGGTGCATTTTGAGTTAAAAAGGTTGCTTTTAAAAGCAGTTTTTAACAAAAAAACAAAGCATAGCCCGACAAATTAGCCGAACTTTGCACGTCGGCCGCAAACGACCGTACAACGAACAAAAGAACTGTCGTGCAAAAATATCTCGCTTTTATAAAAAAGTTTGCAAACTTTTTCACTCGTCACAGCGACGACGACCGCAGCCTCATGGAAAAGCTGCGCGACAAATATCGTTTGGTCATTATGAATGACGAAACTTTTGAAGAAGTTACTTCGGTAAAACTCACGCCGCTCAGCGTGTACATCGCAATTAGCACCCTGATCGTGGGAACGGCCATTCTCGTGACCATGCTGATTATCTGGACGCCGCTGAAACGATACATCCCAGGTTACGGCGATTTTCAACGCGATGCGGAAATTTCGGAACTGACGTCAAAAGTAGCCAGTCTTGAATCGGAAGTGGAAGCCACCCGGCGCTACGGCGATAATATCCGCAAAATCCTCAACGGCAATTTGGCCGATATGAGCAAAGAGGTGGCTGAAAAAAAAGGTTTGCCTGAAAACCCGGCCGATACCATGCCGAAAGACGTGGATCGGATTCCGGAAGACGAAGTGTTGCGCGCCGCTGTGGCAAAGGGCAACTTCAGTTCTGATCCGGGCGTAAGCGAAGCAAGCGCAGGCATCGGGGCCATTGTGCCGAGGGATGTGCCGTTGGGTCAGTTGTTTTTTATGCCCCCGGTTTCGGGTGAAATCGTGTCGCGTTTTGATTTGCAAAAAAGCCATTACGGCATTGATGTGGCGGCGCCCAAAAATACAGCCGTAAAAGCCGCCGCCGACGGGGTGGTCATTTCGGCGGGCTACACCGTGGAAACAGGTTACAGCATTGCCATCCAGCACCCAAACAATGTGGTAACGATGTACAAACACAATTCGGTGTTGCTGAAACCTACCGGCGAATCTGTGAAAGCCGGGGAAGCCATTGCGCTGATCGGCAATTCAGGCGAGAATACTTCCGGCCCGCATTTGCATTTTGAACTTTGGTATAAAGGCCGCCCGGTTGATCCGTCGGATTATATTAATTTTAACTAAAAAGCACATGAGCCATCCCGAAAAATCAGGATGACTCATGTACGAATGTGGTTAGAGCCGGTTTCCTTGGTTGTTTTTATCTTCTCAATGCCACCGGCATTCCGTCGTCGTAATTTCCGGTCAGCACCGGCGTTTGAACGCCCGCCGTGTATTCGCGCACTTTAGCGTACACGTAATTGTATAACTCTTTGATTGTGATCAGGTAATCATTGTTGGCGTCGGCTTTGCCTTTTAAACCCTGCAACACGTAGTACGTAAATACGCCCTGGCGCAAGCCGTGATCTTCCAGCGAAAGTTCTTCCGCTTTTGAGGACATCAGCAATGCAATACCGCCGTCCGTATCTTCAAATGCCTGGTAGTAGCGCGCGAGCGATACGGGCGCGGGACCTTTGGCGGCCAATTCTCCGCTGCCGAAATTGAGCGATCCACTGTGGCAGGCATCCGCAATGCACAATTTGTGTTTGGCCTTGCTTTCTTTAAAAATCTCCTTGATTTCTTCGTGGCGCAGTTTGTTGTTGAACCCATCGTAGTCTACCGGCAGGAAACAACCTTCCAGACCGTGGCCGCTGAAATAAAGCAATACCACATCATTCGCATCAGCCTTTAGGAACTTCTGGCGCATGGTGCTCAGGATATTTTGTCGGGTAGCCGCCTCATCTACGAGCACCGAAATCTGGTCATCAGGCAAGGCGCCGCCTTCCGGGCTTTTCAGGAAAGAGTACACGCGGTAGGCATCGTCGTCGGTAAATTTCAGGGAAGGCATGGCCGTGTAGCGTCCGACCCCTACGACTACTGCCCAGATTTTCACATTGCGGCTGTTTTCAGTGCGCACCGGTTCGGTCGGCAATGCTTCATTGGAGTCAAGTTCTTTTACAGGCGAACCATTTACCCAAACCGCGCCGTACACGCGGCCGGTTGCGAAGTACATTACGCCTTCACCATAAGGGGCGTTGTTTGTCCAGGCGCCTTCGTAACGGTCGCCGTTGGCATAGTAACAAATACCGCGGCCGCCGGGTACACCTTCTTTAAATTCGCCTACCCAAGTGGAGCCGTCGGGATAGGTATAGTAACCCTGACCGGTTCGGCAATAAGTCGTGGCGCAGTTGCGGAGGCCGGCAAGATCGGGCCGGGTTCCGTTTGGTTTTGTTGCCGTTGGCTTAGTGTTATTTGCCGTTGGTTTTCCGGCAATGCTGGGTTTATTTTGGGAAACCACATCACCGGATGATGCGGAATTGACAAGGTTGCCCATGCTCCAGGTAGCCTGCATGGTTTTACCGTCGGGCGTAACCAATTTACCGGCGCCGTTTTTGCGATTGTCTTTCCAACCGCCGGTATAATAAGCGCCATCCGGATAGTACATGGTGCCCTGTCCGTCGAAAGCGCCGTTTCTGAAATCACCTTCGTAGCGTTCTTTTGTTTTAAAGTAATATTTGCCGCGGCCGTGCATTTGGTCGTTTTGCCAGTTGCCAATGTATTTATCACCGTTGCTGTACACCATCGTACCTTCGCCTTGCATGCGGTTGCGGGAGAACTGGCCATCGTAGGCATTCCCGTTTGCTAAGGTGATTTTTCCATTCCCTTCCCGTAGTCCGTTGAGGAATTGACCTGTGTATTTGGAATTGGCGGCGTATCGGTAAGTACCGGCGCCGTTTTGGCAGTTGCCGCTAATGCACTGAGCGGACAGGTTGTTTGAGTAGCCGGCAAAAACAATTGCCAGGAGAATCAGGCGAATAAAAAGATTAAGACCCTTCATAGTGTGTGAACGAGGTTTGATTGTTTTGCAATTTGTGTGGGTAAAGGAAGGGTGTAAGTTGTTGTCAATGGATTAACCCTTGAAGAAATTCCTGATATGTGGGAATAAAAACCTCAAATCGTAGAATTTATTTGATAATGTTCCAATATTTAGACTGATTTAACAGCCACATTGTTTTCATTATCTGTAAAATGCTAAAAATGAGGAATTTCCCTAGGAGCGAAATGGCATTGCGCCAGTGTTTGTCAGGAGAACGGAGGCGGATTATAAAGTAAGAACAATTTCTTCAATCGAATATTGTGCCAGTCATATCACGATTCTTTAAAATTTGTACCTTTGCATAACCCAAAACACATTCAATCTTTTGATCTTCAACATTTTATAATTTTTTAAAATCATGTTAAAAAATTTATTTTTATGTTTCGGGGCCGCCGTTTTGCTTGGCTCCTGCGCGAACCACGCAAATAAAACTGCTGGCGCGGCTTCTTCTGACCCAACAAAAGACGGCAAGCACTTCGGCGCCATCATCACGCCGGACCATGCCATCACGTATGACGCCCTGATGCCCAAAATGGCAACGGTTGATTCGATGCCGGCCAAAGTAACAGGTAAGGTGAGCGGTGTATGCCAGAAAAAAGGCTGCTGGATGACCCTCACGTCGGACCAACCGGGCAAACCCGATATGCGGGTGACCTTCAAAGACTACGCTTTTTTTATGCCGAAAGACCTGGCTGGTAAAAAAGTAGTGATCGACGGTTATGCGTATGTTGAAACCACACCGGTTGCCGAACTGCGCCACTATGCAGAAGATGCCGGCAAATCAAAGGCCGAAGTTGAAGCGATTACAAAGCCGAAACGCGAACTTGCGTTTGAAGCCAAAGGCGTTGTTATTGTAGAATAATGAATATCGAATATCGAACAGACGAATATCGAATATCGAACAGGCGCGTTGCCCCTGGCATTCCGAGAAGCCCGGCCGAACGCCCTCCGTTCGATATTCGTCTGTTCGATATTCGATATTCCTTATTAATTCAGTCCCAGCCGTTTAGCCTTTAAGTTGCCTGCCAAAATCCCGAACAACACAATACTCACCGAACTTACCGGCATCAACACCGCAGCGCTTAATGGCGACAAGGAACCGGTCACGGCAAAACTCAGTCCGACCAAGTTGTAGGTCAGGGCAATAATGTACGATTGCTTGATGATGCGCACGCCCGACTCGGCCATTTTGACCATTTGGGGCAGGCGGGCAAATTCGTCGGCATGAAGGATGCCGTCGCAGGCAGGGGTGAAGTTGTTGGTATTTTCAGCAACCACGATGCCGGCATTGCTTTGTTGCAGGGCGCCAGCGTCGTTCAGGCCGTCGCCGAGCATGAGCACGGATTGGCCGTGGCGTTGCAGATTTTTAACAAAATCAAGTTTTTCCTGGGGAGAACGGTTGAAAAACATGCTGTCGGCCTGCGGAAAAAGCGGTTGGAGCCTGGCCGCTTCCTGGTCACGGTCGCCGGAAATGAGCCAGGTGGAGCGTTTTTTGCGGAAAAATTGCAGCACCTGTTGCAAGCCCTGTCGGTAGTGGCTGCGCACTTCAAAATGTCCTTTTAAATGCCCGTCGATGGCGACATACACGCCCGAACCGGTTTCAGCGCCGACTAATTCAGCAGAGCCAACTTTCACTTGTTTGCCATTGATGACGCCTTGAATACCTAAGCCCGGCATTTCTTCATATTGATCCGGCGCAACGACCGGAATTTCTTCCAATGATTCGTACAAACGACGACTCAAGGGGTGCGAAGAATGGCGGGTTAAAGAGCGCACCGCAATCTTTTCGGTGTAAGTCAGCGGTTCACCGAGAAATTTATATTGCTGTTGGGCTACATCTGTAATGGTGCCGGTTTTGTCGAATACCACCGCCGTAGAAGCCGCGAGCGATTCAATGACCTGTATATTTTTTAGGTAAAACCGGTTTTGCCCAAAGATGCGCAGCACATTCCCCAAGGCAAATGACATGGAAAATATGATGGTACAAGGACAAGCAACGATCATTACCGCCGAAAAAGCGTTGATGGCGGTTGACATGCTCGTCGGCGCCCAATAGATAAATCCGCCGAAACCGAAGGCGAGGATCAGGATAGAAAAAACGCGGCCTGCCTGATCGGCGAGGCGACTGATTTTGCCTTTTTCCTGCGTTTTAAACGCCTGGTCGTTCCAAAGGCGGGTCAGGTAACTTTGGGCCACGCGCTTGGTAAGGGATATTTCGATGCTTTCGCCGATTTGTTTGCCGCCCGCAAATATTCGGTCGCCAGCCTGTACCGCCACGGGTTCGGATTCGCCGGTTACGAAACTGTAATCGAGGCGGGCGGCGCCTTTGAGTAACACGCCATCGGCCGGGATGATTTCCTGACTGCGCACGATGATGATGTCGCCCGGCACTAAGCGGTTTACCGGTGTGGATCGTTCCGCGTCGTTTTCTTTTAGGGTGGCGGCTACCGGGAAATAGGATTTGTAGTCGCGTTCAAAAGATAGTTGGTTCCAGGTTTTTTGTTGAAACCATTTGCCCACGAGCAAGAGGAATATCAACCCTGAAAAAGAATCAAGGTAGCCGGCGCCGGTTTGGGTCAAAATATCCCATAAACTGCGGAAATACAAGGACAAAATGGCCAACACAAGTGGAATATCCACGTTCAGGTAGCGATTACGCAGGCCGTTCCAGGCAGAAATAAGGTAATCCTGTGCGCTGAATATCAACACCGGCGTGGCCAAAAACAGGCTTAAATAACCGAATACCTTGGCAAACCAGGGGTCTTCCGTGCGGCTCATGCCCAAATATTCCGGGAAACTGAACAACATCACATTGCCCACGGCAAAACCGGCGATGGCGATTTGGTAAGCCAGTCGTTTGTTCATGGCCGGCGCTTTCGCATTGTCGACATCTGCTAAATTGATGTCGGGCGCATAGCCGATGGAAGAAAGTAAAGCGGCGATTTTGCGCAGGGAAGTACCGGCGGGATCGAACTGGATCATGGCCGTTTTTTTCAAAAAATTGACGCGTGTATTAAAGACGCCCTCATCGAGTTTGTATAAATGTTCGAGCAGCCACAGGCAGGAAACGCAGTGCATATTGGGCAGGTAAAAGGTCACCTGGGCCGTTTTGCCGTCGTTGAATTCGAGCAGTTTTTCCTGTACGTCCGGGTCGTCGAGGTAGGCATACGCGCGGGCGTCGCGGCGGTTTTTCATACCGATGCCGGCCTTTTCATCGAGGCTGTAGTATTGGCATAAGTTATTGGTATTCAATATTTCATATACCATTTTGCACCCATCGCAACAGAAGAATTTATCTTCAATTTGCAGCCGTTCGTCGGGACAGGTGTCGTGGCAGTGGAAACAGGTATGTTCCGTGACGGGAGGATTTGGGGGCAGTTTTAGCGCAGAAACAGACATAAGCGGGTGTGTTTCAGGCAAAAGTAGGCGATTGGGGAGGGGCTGGAGGGTGATTGGGGTCAGAGAAGGGGGTGATTGTGGTCAGGTGGGGCAGCGGGCGATGCATAGGGCGTTGCCCTATGTTAATGATGTCGCCCCCTTTGGGGCAATGTCATTGACTTAAGCGTTACAGAACCACGAAGTGGTTAAACTTGGGTAGCCCCGTATGAAATGCGGGGTAAAATGATGTCGCATTTTTACAACCCTGAAAGGGTTGAACCTCTGCGTAACACATTCAAGTTCAACCCTTTCAGGGTTGGATCGCGATTTACCCTAAGCCCCCGCATTACATACGGGGCTATTCGAGTTCAACCCTTTCAGGGTTTTAAAATCCTTAAGTCAATGACATTGCCCTTTGGGGGCTTCTCGTGAAGTGGTCGGTTTGGAGATTACTTCCCGTCTCGTTGGTTGCGCTCAGCCACAGTCGCCAGGGCATCAAGGCCGCGGGCGTAATAGTCGCGGAGGATGCCTTCGGCGCCCATGCCGTAGATGAGGCCGCGCACGAGGAAGGGTTCTTGGGCCGTTTTTAGGGTCCAGCGCACGTCGGTGTGGGTACTGTCGCCGGAAAAATACCATTGCTGGTCGGCAACAGGGGCATTGGGATCTTGCGAAAAACGCTGAGCGATTTTCAAGTATTCATTCGGGCGAATTTCCTTGATTTCCTGCATACCGTTGCCTTCGCGCCTGCTGATCCAACAGACCTGGTGGCCGATTGTTCCTGCCGGGTTTCCGCCGGTTGTGTAGGTCACAGTAGAGTCGGTTTTTTTCCAGGGACTCCAGGATTCCCATTTGGAAAAATCGGCTACGAGCGGGAATACCTTTTCAAGGGGCGCCTGCACTGTAATCTTTTGATCTACAGTCATTTCCGTCGGACCAAGGGCGCAAAGAACCAGGTAGCCGACAAGGATGAAAGGCAGTGCGTAAAGGGCTATTTTTAGGTAACGCATGGTTTAATCAAATTCAATGGTGTCGCCGGGCTTGAAGGTTTTTTTGTCCTTGGGCGGCGGCAGTGTTTTAGGCGATTTCGGTGTTTCCGGCGCGACGGGCGGTATTTCTGCCGCACCAAACAAGTCGACTTGCACCGCCGAAGTTGGTTCCTGCGGTTTAGACGATGCATTGGACGTTGTTATTTCCATTTCAACGTCGTTTGGCTCCTGCGTTTCGGGCAACAGATGAGGCAGTGTGAATTCCATTTCGATTTCGTTGCCGATTTGTTCCTGCGTTTTGGGCGTCAATTTCGACTCGGAGGCTTCGATTTCCTTTACGCCGCTCAACATTTGGTCACTGATACGATTGCCCGCCGCTTTCCAACCTTTTACATCCATAAATTCACCAAGGCTGATTTCGCCGGTCATGGCTTTGCCCTTGATTTTTATGGTGTATTTGATGCGCGGATTCTCCTTGATGGAAGCGAACAGCAACTTTGATTTCGGGTGGTCGGTCAGGTAGGTGTATTTTTCCCGCAACTTGCTGGTTTCTACCTTAAAACGTTTGCACAACGTCCAGCCGCGCTGCCCGTCGAAATGCACGGCATTGATAATCAAATCGGGGCTAAATTTTCCCACGTGGAGGATGTCTTTCATTTCAAAACGCTGCTGCACATCGGTGTCGGTCACTTCGTAAGAGCCGTCGTTGTACAGGATCAGGATGGTATCGCCGGTGTCAAATTCACCGATCAAACGCCCGCGTTCCTGAATATTGAGGCGGCCCGTAATATCATCGAACCAGAGTTTTTGCGCGCCGATGGTGGATTTGCCCACCTCTTTTTGTTTGATCTGCTTGACCGGATATTTGGTGAGTACGTTGCCCAAGGAATCGCGTCCTTTAATGGCTAAATCGCCAAAATCATAGTCAAAAATCTTAATTTTAGCCGTAGAACCGGGCGTGAGCGTCACCGTTACCAATTCACTCTCGCCGTTCGGATTGGCCGTGAAATACAACAAGCGAGAGCCTTTAGCATCCGAACCGAGTTGGTAATCCTTGTCGCGGGTAATGGCCGTGACGTTGAACCGTTTCACAAAACTTTTGCCGCTTTTGGCGTCGGCATAAGCCATATTATAGGTTGTGCGCTCGTCGTTTTTCTTCCAGACAGCCACATGGATGATGTCTTTGCCGACAAATACTTTTTCGTCGGCTTTCACCACCTTCATCACCCCGTCGCGGCGGAATACAATAATATCGTCGATGTCGGAGCAATCCTGTACGAATTCGTCTTTTTTAAGCCCGAGGCCGACAAAACCTTCCGCGCGGTTGACGTACAATTTGGCGTTGTTGGCCACCACTTCCGTCGCGCGGATTTCATCGAAGGTGATGATTTCCGTTTTGCGTTCGCGGCCCTTGCCATATTTCGACAGCAGGGTTTCGAAATACGCGATGGTGTAATCCGTCAGGTGTTCGAGGTGGTGCTTGGTTTGCAGCAGTTCCTCGTTCAGTTTGTTGATTTCCTCGTCGGCTTTGAAGGCATTGAACTTGGAAATACGTTTGATGCGGATTTCCGTGAGCCGTGTAATATCGTCCTGGGTGATGTCGCGCAACAGTTTGAGGCGCTTGAGTTCCTTGGCGTAGGCCGGGTCAGAGGGCGTGACCACGAATTTTTTAAGGCCAATGTCGATGGTTTCGATTACGGCCTCCCAGGTTTCGCATTCCTCGATGTCGCGGTAAATCCGGTTTTCGATGAAGATTTTTTCGAGCGAAGAGAAGTGGAGTTTTTCCTCCAGGTCGTTTTTCAGGATTTCCAATTCCTGGCGCAGCAAATCGCGGGTGTTTTCCGTGGAAATACGCAGCAATTCGTTCACATCCGTAAACACCGGCTTATCCTCCACGATAATACAGCAGTTGGGCGAAATGCTGACCTCGCAATCAGTGAACGCGTACAAAGCGTCGATGGTCACATCGGGCGAAATACCGGGTTGCAGTTCGATCTCGATGTCCACATCTGCGGCCACCTTATCAATCACTTTTTTGATCTTGATCTGGCCTTTTTCATTGGCCTTCAGAATGCTTTCGATCAGGTCGCCGGTGGTAACGCCGAAGGGGATTTCGACGATTTGCAGCGTTTTTTTATCAATTTCCTTGATTTTAGCCCTTACGCGCACCTTGCCCCCGCGCGCGCCGCCGTTGTAATTGCCGATGTCGATCATGCCGCCAGTCGGAAAATCGGGGTACAGATCAGACTTGCGGCCCTTCAACATGGCGATGCTGGCCTTGATGAGTTCGATGAAGTTGTGGGGCAAAATTTTGGTGCTCAAACCCACGGCAATCCCTTCCACGCCGGTGGCCAACACCAGCGGGAATTTCATGGGCAGCGTCACCGGTTCGCGTTTGCGGCCGTCGTATGACATTTGCCAGACGGTGGTATCGGAATTGAACGCGATGTCGAGCGCGAATTTCGTGAGGCGCGCCTCAATATAACGCGGGGCAGCGGCGGGGTCGCCTGTTCGGTAATCGCCCCAGTTTCCCTGACAATCAATGAGCAATTCCTTTTGGCCCATATTCACCAGCGCCTCCCCGATGGCAGCGTCGCCGTGCGGGTGGTATTGCATGGTTTGGCCGATCAGGTTGGCTACTTTATGGTAACGGCCGTCGTGCTGATCGAACATGGCGTGCAGAATCCGGCGCTGAACGGGTTTCAGTCCGTCTTCCACGGCGGGTACGGCGCGTTCGAGAATTACATAACTGGCGTAGTCGAGGAAATAATTTTGGTACATCCCCGAAAGGGTGATGACCGAATCCTCGCCGTTCAGTTGGGGGTTGAGGGCCGGTACGGAGGTGTCTTTACGCTGTTTTGCCATGAAGAATCCTGTTAGGTTGAAGCATTTGGGGCTGCAAATATGGCAAAGGTATCATTAATTTTAAAAATTAAACAAAATGTTTTTAAATCGACTAATAAAATTTGTAAAAAACAATTTTTAGCGCGCCTGTTCGTGTTTTACATAAATTGCTTACAATCAATATTTTAAGACGCTAAATTTTCATTTTTCGACGAAAATCACCCCTCAAAAACGTGTTCAACTGTCGCAACAAGCGCTTAAACGACGCCGGATATTCGCGACTTCATAAGCGCTCAGACCTGCGGGCGCTAAATAATTAGGCGTGCTTAAAGAACGCTAAAATTTTCAAATACTTTCGCTCTGAATTTTTAAAATTAAAAAAATCACATGTTATGCAAAATTTAAAATTCTCACTTAAGAACGCGCTTTCTTTCACGCTTTTCACCTTTTTACTTATTTCGCTGCTGTCGCTTCTTCCCAGCCCGGACGCGCTTTGGGGATTGATCGTGCATAAATTGTGGATTGCGGCCATTGCAGGTATTTTATTTGGATTTGTTGTAGCGAATTTTAAAAGTGCCGATTAAAAAAATTAGAAACTTAGCATGAACGGTCGTAAAAAAATATTTTTAGCGCGACCGTTCATGTTTTACATAAACTATTTATAACCAACATTTTACGACGTTAAATTTTCATTTTTCGACGAAAATCACCCCTCAAAAACGTGTTCAACTGTCGCAACAAGCGCTTAAACGACGCCGGATCTTTGCCCTGTCAAAACGTTTCAGACTACAGGCGTAACCCGGAAAAGCCTGATCCAAACAGAGTACGGGCGCGTAAGCCGAAAAGCGGAAAGAGTAGGCTCAAGTTTAATTTTAATACCATGTTTCATTTTAATTACTTCAAACAAGCCTGTTCGTCCGTATTGTTCATTGCCCTGTTTTTGGGTCTTTGCACCCAAATTTCTGCTCAGGAAGTCGTGCTTGACTTGCCGCGCATGACGCAATATTTGGACGGCGTGCAAACCACTCAGGACATCAGCAAACGAAGCGATATCACGAATGTAGCCGTAAAAGACCCCGCCAATGTGTATTATTTTACAAGCGAAATTAAATTTGAAAACTGGGCACAAACGGTCAGCAACGGAATTACAGCGATCAATCGGATTAAAGCACTGAACAACATCAACAGTTACGCGCAATCGCACGGCTACCTTGAATTAAGCGATGATGCCGCTTTGCCGGAAGATATGCGCCAATATATGGAATCGCAGGCGCCGGGTATTAGCGGGCCAAGCGCTGAATCCCTCTTGTATTGCAAGTATTTTGACGATCCGAACTTCAGCGGCGCAAGCAAGTTTTGTCCGGGTAACGGTTGGTGGACTTTGGGGAGTTTTAGAAACCGGGCAGAATCTGCCAGTGGAACTGGGGCAGGTATTATTATTTTCTGTTCAAAACGATGGTTTGGCGGAAAGAAAATGGTCATTTTCATGTACGGCTATTTTTCCGTAAGAGACTTTGGTTCTATGAATAACGACATTGAAAGTCATTTCTAATTCATTTTAAAATATTTCAACACATGCTCAACCTTTTCCCAACACGTCAATGGTGTTTTCTGCTGATTTTATTTGTTCAGTTCAGTTCTGTTCAAGCCCAAATCCTCACCCCCATTTGGAACCAACAACTTCAAATCCACCCCTACGATTTGCACAATTTAGGCAATCAAATCGGGGCGATCGGAACCAACGACGACGGGTTGACCGAATTGAATATACTTGATGCAAGCGGGAACCTGGTTCACGCGCAGGTCATACCGGAGGTACCCATTGTTGGTTCGTCCCTATACGATGCTACGCGACAATCCTTTTACGTGTTCGGGGCGGATGACGCAGGGACTACCTTGCAATTGGTTCAGGTTAAAGCGGACGGCAATACGGGTTGGCAACTTAATGTGCCGTCTACCGGCGGTTTTCTCCTTCCTTATAAAACGGTACAACAAGGCACACACGTCGCTTTTACCTTCGGTGTGTTGGACGATCAGGGGCATTCAAATGCGCTGGGCTGGTTGATTGTAGATACCACGGGCGTTCTGGTTAAGGAAAATATATACCCACTGCCACCCTCTGGAGACTATCCTGAAATTCCTTTTGCTACGGCATATACTCCTGATGGCCAATTGGTGATTGGGTTGAGCAATGTGACTTCCGGTCAATGTAAAGTGTTGAAATTCAATGCTCTGAGTGGCGATCTTATCTGGGAAAAGCCATTTGATTTTGGCGCTCAGGGCATTATCCAAACCTTGTGTACCGATCCAGCAGGCAATATTTACCTAAGCGGTGAAAACGGCTTTTTTGTCAAAATAGCGCCCAACGGTAATGTGTTGTTTAATAAGACAATGGGTTATGCCGACATTACCCAAGGATATAAAATGATTGAACGTCAAGGCGCTGTGTACATTTTTGGCGGTTGGCGGAAAGATTATGCAACCCTGGAGGCCAAAATGATTGTGGGCCGCTACAACGAAGAAACCGGCGACCCGAACTGGATCTGGGTATCTGAATTCGGCGGCACCGATCACGGGCCAAGCGCGACAGACGCTTACTTTAAAAATGACTCCACGCTTGTGATCTATTTTTCACGGCTTTTTGAATCGGACTGGATCGGGGAGTACAAAATCAACGATGTGAGCGGCACTTTGGAGCCGGTAAATGCAATCCAATTGCAGGTGTATCCCAATCCGGGCATCAACAATCATTGTCAATTGCAGTTTCCGGCGGGTGAAAGCGGCGCGGTTCGCATTTTCGATTTGTCAGGCAAATTAGTTCGGGAATACCCGATTGCCGAAACAGTAGGCGTGGATTTGCCTTGTGCGGGCGCGTATGTAGCGGAAGCGCAGGGGAAGGCGGGTGTATATCGGGCGGTGATTACGATGCAATAGCGGCATAGTCAACGCGGGTAATTCACAAGTATTTATTCGTTCGGTGAAGTCTAAGACTTAGGCAGAGCCAGTTTTTTATATTGTCAAAACGTTTCAGACCACAGGCGGAACCCGGAAAAGCCTGACACAAACAGAGTACGGGCGCGAAAGCCGAAAAGCGGAAAGAGTAGGCGCAATAATCCATTTTTAATTTAATATGAAAACTTTCAAACAATCCACACCTTCATGGTTACTTACAATGATGCTGCTTGTAACGTTCAGTCATTTGTTTGCTCAAAAAGTCGTAAACGGTCGCTTGGTATTTCAGGATCGGGCAAGTTTTGAAGCCACGTACAATAAACTTTCCGCCCAAGTTGCAGCCTACGTTGATGTGCGTCCTGATGTGCAAGAGGGTCAACCGTTTGAGCCTAGCCCGACGCTTGCCGCATTTGAAAGCACCATGCCCGGCTTCACGTCCTTGCGCAAGCTCGAATTAGATGACGAGGGGGCCCAACTTAGCAAAGGTATTTCGCCAAGTGAATTGGTTGATTATACCTGGGTAAGCGATGAAATAGCCGCTTCCTTGATCAACGGCAAGTATGTAGTTCAGGTAGCCGACACCATTTTTTACTTGCGCAGTAAAAATCTAACGGTTAAAATCCTTAATGCAAATGAAAGGGTATTGTCATCAGTTTTAGCAGGCGAACCGCTCTCAAATTATGCGAGTTTTATCATAGTTGATGACCGCGGTGGTTCGGACTGCACGGCAGACTTTGATTTTAGTACAAGTTATCTAACTTCAAATTCCGGCTCCTTTACATTTACGGGCTTTACCCCGGCAACTGGAACTATATACAAATGGGACTTTGGCGATGGCACCCCATTTTCATATCAAAAGAACCCTTCGCACACTTATGCATCGCAAGGTGTTTATCATGTAGTTCTAACAATTGAAACACGCGACGGCCTTTGTTATAGCGTTACAAGCAAAGTAATACCAGTGAATCAGGGTTGTATCGCTTTGTTTAAATATAACACAACAGGCGCACCCGGTGGCATTTGCTTTAACGACAACAGCACAACGATCAACGGTACGATTATCAAGCGTGAATGGTCTTTCGGCGATGGTTCCCCTAATGTGGTTAACCAAATGAACCCATGCCATACATTCCCATGCGATAAAGACTATAATGTGACACTTACGATCACGACCAGCACCGGCTGTTCTCGTTCTATGACGCATAAGGTAAAGATTTCTTCTTATGCCTGTTGTGATAAAGACATCGACGAAAATGAAACCCGGTTTACTATGGAAGTAGAGCCTGGCAAACGTATGATTGCTGGCAGCAGTGAAGACTTTCAATTGTTGGGAATATTTTCGAATGTAAATGCAGATTTGCGGCATTATAAAAAAGGTCTATTTGGCGTGTGGTGGAGGCACAAAGCAGATCTCAAAGTTGAAATTATTGGCCGTGTTTATACCGAAGATCAAAACGATTGTATTTGTAAAAACCCCTACAACGTCGACTGTAGTGATGCCTGTTTCTGTAGAAGTGTAAAAGCAAAAAAACACGTTTCTAAAAAGTTCAGAACAAACAGAGAAGATCCCTGGATAGCCAAGTTCTACGAAGGTGGCATTTTGCGAAAAACAATTATTGCGCCGATTACTTGCAGCTAATTAGTTTCAGACGGTTTTTTAAATAACATTCCCTGTCGGCTGCTTAAAAAGATACCCTTATTGTTTCACCACAATATGTCAATCTTTAGTAGCCGACAGGTTGTTTTGATTCATTTTAAACGCTTAAATTTTAACAGATGATCAGACTTTTCCAAATTTTCGGCATTTTCCTGCTTGGTACCATCTCGCTCAATGCTCAAACCTATCAATTCGATGCCTATCCACAACCCTACCAATACTTACAAGGCGATTCTTCCATTAGCGAAGGGATTCCTTGGTATAATACGGTATGGGACTTGCCGATCGGCTTCGATTTTGTATTTATGGGCCATAGTTTCAATCATTTTAACGCTTGGAATGAAGGTCTGTATTTTGATCTGGACAACCAGGATTTGTTTATCGAGCCTTATGAAGCCTTTCTTTTAGACAAAGGTTATGTAACGCCAGGGACTGATATTTTATCTCCGGTTTCAATTTTACATGATGGACAGGCCAGCAATCGTATTTTCAAAATTCAATACAGAAATGCAGGTTTTGAAGATGGCGGCGCACAGGATTCCGTCAATTTTCAAATCTGGTTATACGAAACTTCCAATGTGGTGGAGATTCACTTTGGTCCGAGAAATATTGTTTCAAGCGTTTGGCAGGCGCCGCTCCAAGGCCCCATTATAGCATTTATCAGTTCCATTGACGACCGCGCCTATGTCATGGAAGGCGACCCCAATTCCCCAACAGCCCGTTTTTTTCATCCCAGTGATACCCTTGCTACCTCTGACGGATTATTCGGAGCGCCGCCTCAGAATTTGGTTTATCGTTTTACCCCGCCTCCTGTAGATGCCGTTTCAAGCAATTCGGATCAACCCAGCATCAAAATTTCGCCCAATCCATTTTGTGATTTTATTAGCATTGACCATTTAGATACATATAAAGAATTTAAAGTCAATTTGTTTGATGCGGCCGGAAACTTGGTACTAACACAAACAATGAAGAACAACAAGCTTGATTTAAGTAAAATTGCAAACGGAGCGTATGCTTTAGAAGTAATTTCAGGTTCGAAACGCACAATCAAAAAAATAATAAAACAAAAATAGTCATGTTGAAAAATCTTCACTTCCTCATCGCCCTATGCTTCGTAGCGTTTTTGCTTTCCTGCAAAGAAAAAAACGACGTAAACACAAACATCGGCAAACCCAATGGCCCCTGCAAAGAAGACAATACCTGCGAAAACGGTTATAGTTGCATCGACAATTCTTGTAAATGCCCTGGAACCGGTTTCGTGTACAATGGCTCCTGTGTTCAATTTGACGGGAATAATCCAGTGTACATAGGCTCAAACGCAAGTTGTTTATGCTACGATACCCTGGCATTTTCCATTTCGGGTACCGGCCAAAACCGAATTGCAAATATGCCTTTCAGGCTTGGGAACTTGATTGGTTATACAACTTTTGATGTGACCTACTTTGAGCGACCCGATGGAGATAGCCTGCACATTATACAAATACCGGCGAAATGCAGTTTAAGCACCACAACTGCGCCACCAGAAGCATTCGGAAAAATTCAGGCCGATAAGAGTTTGAATTTGACAATCGTTTTCAAAGACCAGACAACGGCAGCGCCGCTCGGAACCTGTACCATGAATATGAAGCGATTGAAATAAATTTAACTCAGACATGCCGGAAAATAGTGCATGTGGTTTTCATCCGGCATCGTCTGGGTTTTCACTTTCAAATACATTTTACAATGATTCGTTTACAAATACTCAGCACCGTTTTGTTCTTATTTTTAGCCGTAGCGCTCCATGCGCAAAAGTTTGAAATTCAGTTGTTTACAGGGCCAAGTATTGGTTCCGTAAAGATCAAACAAGGCCCGGCGCAAAAATTTGAGGGGACTGTTTTCAACGACAGTTCCTACCTGCGCACCGGCTTGGCGTTTAATATGAAAATACACAACCGGTTTCGCCTGCGGTTGGGCGCCGATTATTACCAATATCGAACCTATTTTCATACAATAGATTCGGAGAAAACCTGGGCCGTCGGTAATTTGTACAATGAAAAATTTACCCTTTCCGTATTACCCGAATTCCGCTTCAATGATCGTTCGCTCAAAAAAATTCACTGGCAATGGTATTTGTTTGCGGGCCTGAACCTCGGCCTGGAACAGGATAAAAACTGGAGCGAATACCTGTCATTCCTGAATTCGTACGAGAAAACACTAAAACCCGACATCAGCATGGGACTGAGCGGCGGTGTCGGCGTACACGCACATTATAAGCATTTCGGCTTAATGTTGGAGAACAGATTCGACGGCGTAAACTCAAACAAAGAGAAATCGGAAATCGGCGACCTGCGGTATTTTTGGTACTCTTATTTGCTGGGTTTAACCTTTCAGTTCTAACGGGTCTGCGCCCCGCCAGGCGCTGCGGCCAAAGGTTGTTTTTCCAGCATATTCAACACCCATTCCCACTGCCGTTCATACGGTACCACTTCTATTTCATAACTGCGGTCGAGCAAATCATTGGACACGGCGCGCATTTTTTCAAGCCATTTTTCGCCTTCCTGCCTGATTGGGGTTGCTTTCCCGGCAAAACGGGGCAGCAGTTCCAGCAGGCGGATGAAGCAATCGGTGCGGAAATGTTCGTCGTTGGCGTCGAGGTTGCGCTGGCGGTATTTTCGAAGGGCTTCCACGCGACTTTCGAAGGCGTCGAGGCGGTTTTCCTGCAATTGCAACAAGGCTTGCAGGATGAGCACGGGTATGTTGGCGCCGCGTTTGTCCTGGCTGAACAAGGGCAAATCGTTGAGCCATGACTGCAAACGAAATTTCTCCACCTCGCCTTTTTCACGGGGCGAAAGCGGGATGGCGCCGCCCTTGACCAACAACACCAAATAACCCTGAAAAACTTTCCAGGATTCCTGATCCATCGTGGATATTTCGGAGAAGCGCGGGTGTTTGCTCACGGTTTTACAGATTTTCCACACTTCCGTATAATCGCTGGCGTAAAAAGCGGCGATAGCGCCTAACTCAAAGGTTTTGAACCAGTTAGGAAAACCTTCGGTTGCCATTTCACGCATTTGCGCAAGGGTTTTCTGGGTGCGTTCAAACTGGTTGAGCATAATCAGGCAGGCGACTTCCTGATGGGCGAAGGACAGCCAATACGCTTGCGCCATGAAGGGTTTGGATTCGAGAAAGGTTTTGGCGGCCGTGGTTTTTTCAAGCGCGTCGGCCCATTTGTGTTCCATTAAGTCGGCATAAATGTCGAGCAGGCGGTAATAATAGTTGAATACGACGAAATCATTTTGCTCGGCAAAAGGCTTGAGTGAGCGGTGTAAGGCCCGGGTTTGAGCGCTGAAATCCTTTTTATAGCCGCGTTTGCCCACCAACATGTCGATGGCCGATTCGTAGGCTTCGCGGGCTGCCAGATCGGCTTCGAAGGCGCTTTTGTATTGATAGTACAGCTCTTTATAACGTTGGTATTCCTTGTGGTACTGGGGTAAGGGCAGGGTTGCAATTTTAATGGTGCGCAGAATATCAAAAATCAGATCGACGTACTCAAACTTCCGGGCAATGGAGAGCGCTTGTTCGGCCAGCTCCATAAATGCGCTTTTGGCGCCCCGGTGGAAGAGCAACTTGGCCACCGCCCACTGATTGAGCAGGGAAATATAAGCCCGGTTGTAGTCATTAAATTCCGGCAGGCTGGTATCAATAAAAAGCAGGGAATTGCAAAGACGTTTTTTGAGTTCATTTTTAAAACGCGTAAAGGTTTTGCTCCCCGGCTCAAGACCGAAATGGGCGGCAATTTCATCATTGTCTTTCCAGCGGCCTTCCCGCAGACCTACATAACATTCAAAATACCGGTTTTCCTTGGGGGCCCCGTTGTTCGTCAGCACGTCGATTTGGCGTACTTTATAACGGTCAAGCATGTAAACAACTTCGCGCAGGGAATCCATGTTGAATAGTTAAACTTTTGTATGTCGAGTGTTTGTGAAGGCGGTATGTGTTTGAGCACAATACCGTTTATGTACGAACCCTAAATTGTGGCACAAAGAAAAAGCCCTTTGGGATCTGTTTTACCTACGTTTTTTGCAGTTTTTTCAGCAACCCGACAAACCTGATTTCAGAAAGATTTTGCTAAGATCCAATCAGTTCGTATATTGTTGATATAGCAGTAAGGAAAACGATTATATTGAAATAAAACTTTGGTTTTCAATATTTAATAAATATAATTTAATTAAAAGTTATTTCAAGAACCAACCCCGTAGGTTCAAAAAAACGAAAAGGAATGTCCCAAAAACCTCCCCCAAAACACCCTTTTTTACTACACTTTTTTTCTATTTTCAAAATTAAGTATTTTAATATGTTTATTTATAAAGTAAAAAACGGCCATTGCGAGCCTTCTGCCGCACAAAAAATCATCATTACGGAAATTTTAAACCGGATATAACGAAACGTCTGTTACGCATGTCGATCCTCCATTGGTTTATGTTCCAAAATATTATTCAGCCAGCGCCACATCCGTTCGTAAGGCACGACTTCAATCTCGTAGGAACGGTCAAGGATGTCAGTTGAAACCGATGACATTTTTTCGAGCCATTTGGGCGCCCCGGCTTTAATGGCTGCTATTTTATAGCCGTTTTTGGGCACCAGTTCCAGCAATCGGATGAAGCAATCGGTCCTGAAATGTTCGTCATCCGGACTTAAATTGCGCTGTCGGTATTTGCGCAGCGCCTCGATCCGGTTATCAAATTCATCCATCCGGTCATCGAGCAGCAGGAAAAAGGCTTGTATCAGCAGGATGGGGATATTGGAGCCGCGTTTGTCCTGGCTGAGCATGGGCAGGTCATTGAGCCAGGAACTCAATCGGAATTTTTCGACCTCGCCTTTTTCAGCAGTCGGGAGTTGCAGCGCGCCGGCTTTAGCGAGCAAATACAAATAGCCCTGAAACAAGCGCCAGTTTTCCTGATCGGCTGCCGATATTTCCTTAAAGCGCGGATGCCTGAGCATGGCCCGGCAAGTGTTCCAGGCATCCAGATAATCGGTGGCGTAAAAACAGGCCACCGTGTCGAGTTCCTGCATTTTAAACCAGTTGAAAGAGCCGTCTTCGAGTACGGCCAGCATTTCGGCCACCACCGTTCGGGCCTCCGAAAACCGGTTCAACATCACTAAGCAACCGGCTTCCTGGTTGGCAAAAGCGCTGATAAAAAAGATGGGCTGAATCTGTTTTTGTTGAAAAAAACTTTTGGCGCTGCGCGCTTTTTCCAAAGCGGCGTTCCAGTTATGTTCCAGCACATCGCCGTATAAATCAATGATGCGGTAAAAATTTTGGAAAAAAATGGATTGAACCCGATCCGCAAACGGTTTTAGCGATGCCGTAAGCGCGCGCGCATCATCGGCGTGCGATTTTTTAAACCCTTTTTTATGCACCAAGGGAAAAACCAGTTCCTCGTATGCTTCACGCGCGGTGATTTCGGCCATATAAATCTCCTTGATTTCCCGGTATTGTTCCTGAATTTTTGCAAAATCCTTCCAATATGCCGGAAGTTGGGCGGCATTGGTCTGTATCGCCTTAATGATTTCAAACGCCGTATTGTAGTGCTCATATTTTAGGGCAACCGGCAGCAGTTGTTCGGCCAGTTCCATGCCTGCCTGCATAGCGCCCTTTTGAAAAAGGGTTTGGGTCATTGCCCATTGTTGCATCAGCCACATATAAGTACCCTCGTAGTCATTCAAGCCCGGCAGGGTATGGTCGATAAAAAGCAGTGAATTGTACAGGCGTTTTTTTACCTCGTTTTTAAAGCGCACGAATGACTTGCTGTCCTGCTCAAACCCGAAATGGTCGGCAAGTTCCCGATCAGTCGTCCATTTGCCCGCACGCAGCCCACTGAAACATTCGGCATAACGGCTATCCTTGGGGTTGTCGGCATTGGTGAGCACTTCGATCTGCCGCACTTTATAACGATCGAGGATGAACACAATTTCCTGTAAAGTATCCATGAATTAAGTATTGATATATGAAGCCGGACTACGATAAACGGATATAAAATAAGATGAAACCAGCCTTCAGGGCTGGCATTAACACGAATGGCGAAAGTAGTTAAATCCTGCGTAAAAGGAAGGTTAATGGACAAGTAAAATTTGATAAAATGTTGATATAAAGGATGTTGCGTAGTCTTTAAGGTTTTTAATCCCGCGAATATGGTATGTCCGAATATAGTGTAAACGTCCTTTTAGATGATCTCCGGTTATTTGGGATTAAGGAAGCATCTCTTAAGTTACATCATATTGATTATTAGCGATTTATATCTTTTATAACAAGGTTTAATCAGCCTGATTTGCCCTGTTCTCCTATCCTGTTAGTGTCCGTGCAGGGCGGTTTTTGAGTCCCCACCTTTGTCACGTCAAAGAAAACAATTTATATAAATCATCCTTAAATATTAAATTAGTTATGTACTCCTATCTTATCACCGCACTTATTCTCCTCGGCGTATTTCAATCCGTTGACCAATGGAACACCCTGACGCCGGAACAACAGCAAGCCTTTACTATAATTATCACCGACGGGCATCCATAGCCTGTCAACCGTCAAGTCAATGTATTTAGAAATGGAAAAATCAAGTACAAAATTTGAGCACTAAGTAGCATCATGCCCGGGCGGCAAAATGCCGTCCGGGATCAAAATCAGTTCCACAATAACATCAACCATCGCATAATATGTTTCTCCTTTTTATCGCGCACTGTATGCTGGGTCACTCCAAACGAATCGCACTCAAAACCCGCTCGCCCGGCTCGCTGAAATCGGCTGAATCGCTGTGTCCGATCAGTTCAAGCAACTGAAGAATTTGGAAAAGGACTTGGAAAAATTGAAGCAGAACGTTAATCCGTATCAAAAATGACACCATTATACAACATTGTTTACGCTGAAACCGTACTCGGCAGTCCACGCGCGCGTTGCGCCCGCTTTGGTATATGTCAAACCCGCGCAATGTCGCCTAAAACGTGGGCGGCATTTTTACCCACCTCCGCCCGAACCGTAAAAACCCGGATTTGGGTAGATGAAAATCAACAATTGTGCTTTGTATTTCAAGCATCTTCCGTTTCGCCCATTGCACGAGAATATTTTTTTGCAACGCCTTTTTTTAAAGTAGATGTTGCCAAAAAACTGCCTGCTAAAATTTGTAAAATGCTGGGTATCGAATCCTTTGTTATTCAGCCCGGTTTGTACGAATGGCAAGTGCAGGCCGATGGCGATTGGGTGGTGTGTTTCGGCGCACAAAAAATGGAATATGAATCCGAAGGAAGCAAACTGACGCTTCCTCTCTGTTTTTAAAAAATGTTCAGCGTAAAAGAAATTGCCCGCTGATTTTGTCCGTTCCGCAGGAAAACCCCGAATGTGGACAAAAAAATCTTGCTTTTGCCCCGCTGCTCGTTACTTTTGCAGAACGCCTTCACGACATTTGTACGCAAATGCCGTTTCTGGCGTATTCCAAAATCGTAACAACATAACCGACCCCTAATTTCCCCCCGGGCAGCATGGCAAAAGGCAAACGTGGACAATTGAGTATGAACTTCGACAGTGAGCGGATCTCGAAACTATTCGGGCTGTTCCTGCTGTTCCTGTCGTTTTACTTTTTTATCGCTTTTACATC
>JBAXTB010000359.1:0-5945 GCA_037130425.1 Bacteroidota bacterium | reverse complement strand
ACGTATGATTTAGAATGTAATTCATAATTGAGTAAATATGCGCCCAAACAAGCCAATATCAGCGCTTGTTCAAGCAAAAATATAAAGCAAATCTGATTTTCCAACCACAAGAGTAATTAATTCCCCCGCGCAACGCTCGCGCGGGGTTCCAACCCCGTGTGTCCCATCCATCGGGTTCCACCCGACCCTCCCGAACAAAAAAGCCCTAAAAAGCATACTACTTTGCCCATTTTTGCTTGTATTTGCCTTCCATTTACAACATTACCAACACCGCACATGGACAACACCTTTACCCTCGACGCAAACGCCGTTCAATTCTTCAAAGAAAACGGCTACCTCGTCATCGAAGACATCATTTCCCAGGAAGACGTTGAACGTTATCGCCTGATTTACAACGACTTTCTAAGCGGAAAGATCGATACCGGCAAAAACCGGGCAGACCTTGGCGCCGGCCTCGGCAAAGCCACCGGCACCGAAAGCATCACCCAAATCATGTGGCCCAGCGATTTCGTCGAGCATCTGACCGACATGCCTTACCACGCCAATACCCGCCAGGTTGCCAAATCGCTCCTCGGCGAAGACATGGAAATGGATTTTGACATGCTCATCAACAAAGCGCCGCATACCGATACGCCCACGCCCTGGCACCAGGACGCCGCCTATTGGGTCGCCCTGCCCGACGCCCGCGCCGTCAGTTGCTGGCTTGCCCTCGACCACGCAACGGTCGACAACGGCTGCATGTGGTACGTCCCTAAATCCCATTTGAGCGCCCTGCGTCCGCACCGATTTGCCGGCAAAGAAGGCGGCGCGCTCCAATGCGACGCTTCCGAATCCGAAGGCTTGGCCATCGAACTCAAACCCGGTTCCTGCATATTACACGACGGCAAAACCCTGCATTACAGCCGCGGCAACTCCACGGACAGCCAGCGCCGGGCCTTGATTGTCAATTTCCGTCCGGAAGCAATGATTCGATTGGAACGGGAGAAAGGGTTTGACCACGGCCGGGGCGGTGGCGCAGCGGACCGGAAGGTGCGGAATGAAGGAGAATTGCCACAAAGCCCCTAAGATTTCTATCAAACATCTAATAATCAATCCATGTCCAACAACCAAACCAAGCAAATCGCAATCATCGGAGGCCTGTTTTTTATCTTCGGGTTCATTTCCTGGCTCAACAGCATTTTGATACCCTACCTCAAAATCGCTTGTGAGTTAAGAGACTGGGAAGCCTACCTCGTCACCTTTGCATTTTACATTTCCTATACCCTGTTGGCCATCCCGTCCTCCTGGATTTTGAAACGCACCGGTTTCAACGGCGGCATGCAATGGGGATTGTACATCATGGCGATTGGAAGCCTGATGTTTATTCCGGCGGCGTACACCCGCACTTACGGCATTTTCCTGCTCGGATTGTTTATTCAAGGCGCCGGACTAACGCTGCTACAAACGGCATCCAACCCCTACATCACCATTTTAGGCCCCATTGAATCGGCGTCCAAACGCATCAGCATCATGGGAATTTGCAACAAGGTAGCCGGTGTAATTGCGCCCTTGGTGCTGGGCGCGGTTGTTTTGAAAAACACCGACGGGATTACCGAACATCTAAAATCGTTGGATTTGGTAGAAAAAGAAGCCATGCTGAATGTTTTGGCGCTGCGGGTTGTCACGCCGTATTTAATCATTACAGCCGTATTGGCAGGCCTTGGGTTTATGATTAAATACAGCAATTTGCCCGACATCAAAGAACCCGAAGACGAGGCCGGCAGCGCGGGCAAGCAATCGGTGTTTCAGTATCCACATTTAGTGCTGGGTTTTGTAGCCATTTTTTGTTCCGTCAGCCTGGAAGTAATTACGGGCGATACCATTGTGAATTATGCTGTGAGCCAAGGGTTAATTCTGTCCAAGGCCACATTTTTCCCATCCATCGTATTGTTTTTAATGGGCTTGGGCTACATCATCGGCGTGATTGTAATTCCCCGGTATATCAGGCAGGAACGCTTGTTTTTTTATGCATCCGTGGCAGGCACAATCGTGCTCACAGGCGTATTGGCGACCAATGGTTTAACCTCCCTGATTTTGTTTGCCACCTTGGGATTGTTTCACGCCATTTTGTGGCCTGCGATCTGGCCTTTGGCCTTAAAAGGGCTTGGGAAACACACCAAAATCGGTTCTTCCATCCTCATTATGGGTATATTAGGCGGCGCGGTCATGCCGCCGCTTTACGGGGCATTAACAGGGGCATTAGGCACGAAATGGGCTTATTTTATTTTGTTGCCTTGTTATTTATTTAATGCTTTTTATGCGTCGAGGGGGCATTTGATTGGGCAAAGGGAGGATTAGCAAGCATTTGGGACAGTCCAAAACGGATTTTATCCAAGACTATTTAGAATCAGACGACATTGGCGGCCTACAAACAAACCGGCTCCCCTGCGCTTTTTTATCCGACGACGGGTATTGTACGATTTATGATGTACGCCCCTCCGCCTGCCGGGATTATCCGAACACACAAAAAACGGGTTTCAACCAGCGCGCGTATGCGCATAGCGGGAATACCCTGACCTGTCCGGCCGTATATCATATTTTAGAATTGGTAAAATATCGAATGGGGTTTCGAGATCGGGGTTGGTAGTTCATTGGGAAAGTGTTGTACTTCAAATTGTTATGGCTCGCGCGGGGTTACAACCCCGTGTGTCCAATCCATCGGGTTCTACCCGACAAATTCCGCCTTATACGCTGCAAACCGTCGATTCAACAAATCCTTCAACTCCTCAAAAGAGCAGCGCATTGAACTCGCTGAAATAGAAATCGCAGCATCGAATGATTTGTGGTTACGGCGCATCATAAAGCGCTTTAAACCATTCGTTTGGCGATCAATATACGATTCCGGGTTATTGACTTTAACACGCAAATAATGTTGCCCAAAAATCGTTTTTTCATTGATTTCCAGCACATCCGACCAAGGAATAAAACCGGCGCTTACAGCACTGGAATTATCCGTAATGCCTTCATCCGAAACGGTAAAACCCGGCTGCGTATCGCTGAGTTTTTTATATACAAAAAACAGAATCAAGATCGAAAAAGCAATACCCAAAGAAGCAATCGGCATTAAAACATAACGCGCGCCTGGGAACATTGCATCAAATTTTTCAGGAGCAGTATTGATAATTTTGATTGCCCCAAAAAGCATGGGTAAGGTAGCCGTCGTAATGGTTAGTAGTTTTGTCTTGCTAATTGCAAAAGATATGGCGTGAATGTCTTTCATACATTGTGCTTTCTTTACGAATATGATATGTTATTGTGATGGCAAAGATTAAAAAAATTCCAATTTTTTGAGAAAACCTATCTTAGAAATTCGCCAATCGCCGACTTTCTACTTCATTTCAGGCTGGTTTAAAGGACTTTTAGCGATTTTGCAACAATAAAGGCTCGGTTTTCCCCTTATCTTTGTTTATCAACCAAAATCCTCCCAAATATGAAAACACTCCTCAGCATCTTCGCCCTTTCACTCCTCTGCACCGCTTTATCTGCCCAATGGCAGAAAATTGATGTCCCGTTTGAGCCATTTGAATTATCAGTCGTGGACTCCAACACAATCTGGAGTTTTAATTGGAATTCCGGAAAAATGGCCCGCAGTTCAGACGGGGCAATCAATTGGACCCTCCATGATATTCCTAATGCCCAGGGATTTCTGTTGGGTGAATTTATAAATGCTTTTGACACGTTAAATGCCTGGGTATCCTTTAATAGTTATGAATCAGGCATTAAATACGTTTACAGAACCCTTGACGGCGGCCAAACCTGGCAGGCCCGAAAACCTGCTGGCCTAAGCAATGACCAATCTATTAATTTCCAAAAATTTTATTCCCCCAATAAAGGTATTTTAATAAGCCAGGATTTTAATAACCACGTCTTTGTGTACCGCACCAATAACGCCGGACAAAACTGGACAACTAAAACGCTCACCATCAACGGTTCACATTTAGGAACAACCACTTACGGCGATCAAAATATCTGGTTTTACACGGGTTCCGGCGAACTTTGGCGCAGCAATGACGGCGGCCAAAACTGGTCGACATTTCAAACCGGTATTGTGGCAACTTCATACGGGCTGGCCTTCGAGTTTGCCGATAGCCTCAACGGTTTGGCCTTTAAAGACCGCTATTTCAATCAGTTATATAAAACCACAAACGGCGGTGCATCCTGGCAACCGGTCTCGAATCCGACTGCTTCCGAAACGTTTATCTGGGGCCTAACCAAAATCCCCAATTTGCCCCACGCCTGGATACTTGGTTATAATGAAGGTTCCGCCTATTCCCTAGATGACGGAACAAGCTGGTTTTCTGAAATAAATTACCCCGATTATGATTTTAGAAAACCAGTATTTTTAAATAACAGGCAAGGTTGGGGCCTCGTTAATGGTTATTCGGCCGTTTTTAAATGGCAGGACGCACTGGACGCACCGTTAAACGGTTGCGTTGAATTTCTCGGACCATTAACTGGTAAATTGCGACGCGCAGAATGTAATTTTGTTCGTTTTCAAGGCAGTATTCGGGCAAATATTGCCAATGATCCCGGCTTCCATATTCGTACGGAACTTTTTTTTCCGGACAATACAATGTATCCCTCAACTCAAACCCAAACGCTCAATAACGTTCGAACGAGCTGCCCTACCTGCCCCTTGAATTTCGTACCCGATTCAGGGCAAACCACCATCGGCGAAATTCATTTTGATATTCCGGTGTGGTATGCTTATGATACATCCCAAGCAATTTTATGCACAGTATCGCCTACCGTATGCAAGGAAGATACGTCCAATACATACCAGTTTCACACCGGTTATTTTGCAAACTGGTTCCATCCGGAATGTTTTAGCATTGATACTTCAAATTGTGCGATTGAATTAAAAACCAATGTTTGCGGGCAGGATACCAACCATTATCTAATCTATTACCGGGTTAGGGACAATCCCGCCGTGCTCGGTACACACTATGAAAAAAATCCGACCAATGGCGACCTCATTAGTTTTTACATATTTGCATACGGCGATTATCAAACCAGTACCTGTTATCAGATAATTGATACCATTTATTACTGCGGAACCTCAGGAACAACAGCGCAACAAGGATCAAATACAACCTCCATCCAAATTGCTCCAAATCCTGCAAATGGTAGTTTTCAGATTTTTTGCGATAAGCTGCCCGGACAACAAATAAGTACCATTCGAATTAAAACCGCAGCCGGATCATTGGTATGGACTGAAAAGCTGCCTTCCGGAGTTCCTTCGCTGTTTATTGAAAAACATGATTTGGCGCCAGGATTTTATTTGGTTGAACTTTGGACAGGGAACCAATTGGCGGCTTTCAATAAATTAATTGTAGTTAAAAACCGTTGATTTACAGTCAATTGCAATAAAATAAAACTTTTTGTTGATTTTTTTCAACAATAATAAAACATTTCAATTATTTTTGTGCCATCAATTATTTGAGCGCCTTAAAAAGTTCTTTTTAACAAAAACATCTAACCATGATTACCCTATTCATTGTCCTCCTGTCCATTTTCGTGCTGCTTTACCTTGTCTCTATGTTTATGGGAAAGGAAATGCACATTGAACGCACGATCAACATGAACAGGCCCAAAAGTGTCGTGTTTGAGTACCTGAAACAAACCAAAAACCAGGACTATTTCAGCGTTTGGAACATGAAAGACCCGAACATGACCAAATCATATACTGGCCAAGACGGCACGGTCGGCTTCTCCTATTCCTGGGACAGTCCGACGGACAAAAGTGTAGGCGCAGGCAAACAAACCATCACAGAAATCATTGAAGGCGAACGCATTGTGTATCAAATTGCGTTTGAGCGCCCGATGAAAAACGTCGCGCAATCGCAGTTTTTATTGAAGCAAATTTCAGAAACGGAAACCGCCGTTACCTGGGACTTCAATGGCCC
>JBAXTB010000358.1:0-5949 GCA_037130425.1 Bacteroidota bacterium | reverse complement strand
CCCGAAGGGATTATATGTTTATAGCAACATTGGATGTTCATTTTTCCAAATCCCGAAGGGATTTTATGTGTTCTATGGCGTTTTTACATACAATCCTTTCAGGATTGGGGCATTTTACCTAGTTTGGTCTATAAACATAAAATCCCTTCAGGATTTTTAGAATGCGCTAAATAGTTACGTTATTTCAGTCAATAATATCATGGCAATATTCAATTTAAAATGACAGGCGCCACCCCAAATTGCTGGAATGGCGCCTGTTTATTTATAAACTATTAATTGTCAATCACTTATCTCGTCTGCACAATCGCTTTAGTTACCACTTTAGTCCCGCTGGTCATACGCAGGAAATAAAGTCCTTCGGTTGAGGCCGTCGGTCTCCATTGCAAGCGCAAATCACCATCAATCGCGCCTTTGTACAACTCAGTGACTATTTGGCCCATGGTATTGACGATGGTCAGTTGCGCCTCGCTTGCGCGCATCCCTTTCACCTCAATATTGAGCACATCGCTGAACGGAATCGGGAAACAATTAACCGATGCCTCCCCAAGGTTGCTTGTCAACTGGTCGCGGCTTTCGATTTCAGGGCTAAATGCATCGTTGCAAAGACCGCCGAAAATAACAACCGCGCCCTGGTCGCTGTTCTGACCATTGTTGTAAAGCGGTGCGCCGAGGATCACCGTCTGACCACTGATGGACGCCACGCTACCCAGTGCGTCGCCTGCATGTCCGCCGCCGTCGGTCAATTGATCGGCAGGCACCCAGGTACTGCCTTCAAGCAGGTACACAAAGCCGCCGCCGGAACCTTGGCCGAACGGACTGTCGCCTTTGGAAGCCACTACAGCATAAGGCGCCTCAACCCCTACGTCGCTGCCAAAACGATTGCCGGCCTGGCCGTCCACATCAAAAATGATCTGGCTTTGGCCCCAACTGTTGGCGATACCGTTTTTATTTTGGCTAAACACAAATACCGCGCCTGCATCGGTTCCTTTCAGGTCATTGCGGTCGGCGCCAACGATGGCCCAAGGTCCGCTAATGCCTACACTTCCGCCGAAATTGTCGTTTTCACCAGCCTGATTGGCACGAATTCTGGCAATTTGGCCCCATGCATCCGGGCCGAACTGGTTACGTCCAAAAATGTAGGCTGCGCCCGCGTTTTGGTACAATCCGTCTACGCCGTTTGCACCCACAATCGCACGATCGCCGTCAAGGTCTACACTGACGCCGAAATTGTCATCCGCAGCGCCGGTGGTTGCTTTGAGTTTGGCCACCTGGCCCCATTGATCGGCGCCGCCCTGGTTGCGGTAGAACATGTACGCCGCGCCGGAATTGTCGCCGCTTGCGTCGTTCAGGCTGGAACCTACCAACAAATGATCGCCCTCGAGCGCAAGGCTGGAACCGAAGTTATCCCCGGATTTAGGGTCTGCGGCGAATATTTTTTTCACAAAATTCCATTGTATGCCATTGCGGTGGAACAGGTAAACGGTACCTTCATTGCCGAGTTGCTCATCGTCCAACGGAGCGCCAACGGCTGCATAATCGCCGTAAATTGCTACACTGGCGCCGAAGTTATCGCCGGGCAATAAGCCGGGCGCCACGAGCTCAACTTCCTGGCCCCATTTATTCGTACCGTTTTTGTCGCGGAACAAAATGTAAGCAGAACCGATGTTCTGACCGCCGGATGTTTTTTGGTTGGAACCTACAATAGCATAATCGCCTTGAACATCAACGCTTGTGCCGTATTCTTCACCGGCCACACCGTCGGCGGCAAAACGTTTTGCGAGCGCAGGCCAGTTTGCGGCTTCATCAATCACGCCATCGCAGTTATCATCGAGGCCGTTGCAGATTTCAGCGCGTCTGTTTACCAAAATCTGGAATTCACAAGTAGCGCTATGTCCGCTGGCATCCGTAGCCGTTACCTGAACATTGGTGTAACCGATGTCGAAAGAACCCGGCGACGGTATGCTATAATTAAGGCTGAGACCGGGGCAATTGTCCGTTGCGGTAGCGGTGTAATTGATCGTTGCTACGCAATTTCCTTCATCTGTTTTTACATTAAAATTAGACGGGCATTTCACCGCAGGCCATTCCTGGTCTTCAATCGTAATGCTTTGAGCGCAAGTGGCGGTGTTGTTGCTAAAATCGGTTGCTTTCCAAATTACCGTGGTGGTTCCAACCTGAAAAACGCCGGGGCTGTTGTTGCTTACTAATGAAACACCACAGTTGTCCTGGAACGTGGTGGTACCAATGTAAATACCCAAATTAGCGCTGCATTGTCCCGGATCTGAACCTTCTACCACATTGGCGGGGCAATTGATGGACGGCGGTTCTACGTCGTTGACTTTTACCGTAAAGGAACAGGTACTTGTATTGGTATTGACATCCGTTGCAAGCCAAATATTGGTGGTGTTACCGACCGGGAATACGGAACCGCTTGCCAAACCGCTTTGTAATGCAACCGTACTGATACCGCAGTTGTCGGTGGCGGACGGTGTAGTGTACGTTACCACCGCGCTGCATTTAGTCGCGTCATTGTTGCGGACGATGTTTGCCGGACAGGTGATACCGGGAAGGGTTACGTCTTTTACGGTTACAGTAAAGGAGCAAGTGCCTGTATTGGTGTTTATATCCGTTGCGCGCCAAACATTGGTTGTTACGCCGACCGGGTATGTAGCGCCGCTGGCTAAGCCGCTTTGCAAAACGACCGTACTTACACCGCAGTTGTCTGAAGCGGTTGGGGTCGTGTAGGTAACGGTTGCAGAACAGGCCGTTGATGGGCTGTTATTGGCGATAATATTGGCCGGGCATGTGACGACCGGCGCTGTAGCATCCGTGACTGTTACGGTAAAGGAACAGGTCTTTGTGTTGCCGCTTAAATCTGTGGCGCGCCAGGTGTTTGTTGTTACGCCGACCGGGTAGGTAGCGCCGCTGGCCAAACCGCCAATGGAAACGACGGTGCTGATGCTACAGTTGTCGGTAGCGCTTGGCGTTGTGTATGTTACCGCTGCGCTGCAAAGCGTTGAAGGACTGTTGTTTGCAGTAACATTTGCCGGGCAAGTGATCGTCGGAGCGGTAATATCGCTTACCGTTACCGTAAAGGAGCAGGTTGCCGTATTCAAATTCAGGTCGGTCGCGCGCCAAACGTTGGTGGTTGTACCGACCGGGAATGCCGATCCGCTGGCCAAGCCGCTGGTGAGTTGTATGGAACTCAGGCCGCAGTTGTCAGTGCCCGTTGGGTAGTATAGGTAACTACTGCGGAACAAGCCGTGGCCGGGTTGTTGGTAGTAGAAATGCTCGACGGACAAGAAATGGTCGGCGGCGTAGCGTCATTTACCGTTACAGTAAACGAGCAGCTTGAGGTATTTCCATTTACGTCGGTGGCGCGCCAGACATTGGTTGTTGTACCGGACGGGAAAGTGCCGCCACTTGGTAATCCGCTGGTTTGCGTAATGCTACTTAGACCACAATTGTCTGATCCTGTTGGCGTTGTATAAGATACGACGGCATTGCAAGTACCCGGCACATTGCTGTTCGTCGTAATATTCGCCGGGCAGCTGATGCTTGGCAAGGTGGCATCCGTAACCGTAACCGTAAAGGAACAGGTGGCTGTATTTCCATTCACATCAGTGGCGCGCCAGGTATTGGTGGTTACGCCGACCGGAAATGTAGTGCCGCTTACCTGACCGCCAGTAATGCTTACCGAACCGAGGCCGCAGTTATCAGAACCGTTGGGGGTACTATACGTTACAACGGCATTGCAAGCGGTGGAAGGGCTGTTCGGATTTGAAATATTGGCCGGACAAGTAATAGAAGGCGGCGTGACGTCTGAAACTGTAAAGGACCAGACGGTACAACCGGCAGCAGTTCCGGAAGCATTTTTAGGCCGAATTTGCCAGAAATAAGTACCTGCCGTCAAGGAACCCGCAGCATAAGTAGTTCCGCTTGTGTTTGTTACCAAAGGCGGTGATGCGGCCGTGCCGAAATACACATCATAACTCGTGGCGCCTGATACGGAGGGCCAACTAAGCGTTACGGCAGTATTCGGACAAATTCCGGTTGCGCCGTTTGCAGGCGAGGTCGGGGCCGTCGCGCAGGCGGGCGTGGAAAGACAATTGGTACACTGCACCGTTGTTGTGCGACAAGTGGATTGGGTACCGCATGACGAGTTTGTATTGATATGCACGAACAAATCACTGGCACTTGTAGCATTTACGACCAAAGGAACCGTTCCGGAAGTCAGTATGGTTCCACCTGCGGTACCGACCCTTACTGTGAGAAAATCGGTTGCGACTGAGCTGGTGAGCGTGTAACTTTTTCCGCTTACGACATTCGTGAGTTGGTAGTAATCTCCGGCAAAATTGCAGGATGTAACGGTTTGAGCCGCGCCGGTGCTATTGGTTGTCGCCAAACTTACAGCGGACGAAGGAAACTGAGAAGTATTTTGACAAGTTGCAACCCCAAGGTACTGAACCGTTGTCGTGCGGCAAGTACTTTGACTTCCACACCCGGCGGTATTCCAGTGCGCATACAAGGTGCCGGTAAAGTTGTTGGTTACCGTAAGCGGTGTGAAGCCGAACCCAACAACCGGGCCGCTCGGCGTACCCGAGCGAATCGTGATATTATCCCCTGCAGCGGAGCTGGTGAATTTAAGTATCTGTCCGGAAACGGCTCCATTGATCGTGGAGTATTCACCGGCAAACGAGCAGGATGAAATGGTTACAACGGAGCCACCAGGATCGATGGTAGCAGACCCAAAAGATGAGCTGTTTGTGCAAGCAGTAGCAGTCCCCGAACCACAGCTGGTACAGGATACCGTGCCGGTGTGGCAAACACTTTCCGTACCGCAAGCCGCATTCGTGTTAAAATGGAGAAAAAGCGAACCGGAAACCGTACAAGTAACCGTAACCGGAGAAAATCCGAATCCCAGAACCGTACCGCCTGATGTTCCCTGGCGAATTGTAAGGTAGTTTCCCGTACCTCCGGTTCCCGTAAACGTGTATGAACTTCCGGCAACGCAACCTGTGACCGTGCTATACTCCCCACCGAATGCACAGGTTGTAATCGTAACTGGTGTGGAAGTTGTAGGCGCTGCAACACTTCCAAAGGAAGAAGTGTTGTTGCATTGGCTTGATGCTTGCCGGCTGAAGAGTAGCAGCAAGGTGAAGGTTAGGAAGAAACCCAGTTGGTGTAATCTTTTTGGCATAAAATTCAGGTTTAAAAATGTAGAAATTGGATCTGTGATGTATATAATCTGGTGAATTAAACTAAAAATGAACGCGTGCGCACACACGCCTAAGGGCAAAACACCCAAATAAAAGGGCGAAGGCCAACGTGTTTGAACAACATAAGAAGATTAAGGCCGGCAACTAAAAAAGCATGCGATTTGCTTTTTTGTACGCACATACGCGTTGCTGGCAAATATTATGGAGAGAGATAAAATTTTGGAAAGGTGAAGTTACGTAAGGATTTGGTATATAAACAAAAAAGTTAGGTGTTTTTTTTGAATACGATGATTTAAGCCAAACAAAAATTGGGAATTTCGTCTTTTAAAATATAGCACAAAAATTTCTATATAAAAGAACACTATATTCTTCCGTAAAAATAATTGACCGATCTCAAACATTTAAAACAGCGTAACCCCATATCGCGCCACCCAAATCAACGCTAACAAAGACGTTCCCACGACCACGCCCCGAATCGATAAATCCCAGCGGCGGCGGCGGTAAATATTAAGCGGAATCAGGTTAAATGCAAGGGCAAGGATAGCAAGGGTGCGCTCCCGAAAATTGGGCGATAAACCTGCGTCGCTGGCTGCGCCCTTGATTTCGAGCAGGGAAAAAACCTGAAATAGAATCAAAAAACTTACGCTTGGGAGTAACAGACCTACAAGCAGGCCAGTCCAAAACAAATTTCGGTTTAACATATTAAAGCGATTAGGTTTGTTTTTGTTTT
>JBAXTB010000357.1:0-5951 GCA_037130425.1 Bacteroidota bacterium | reverse complement strand
ATTGACAATAGTGGGAAAACGCGTTTTAAGCAGCCGTTTTTTAGCCAAATAAACGGCTAAATTATTCGATCAATTTCAGTACGTCTTTAGCGGAATGGAAGTTTGTACTGATGTGCTCCACAAGCGTAATTTTTTTGTTGGATTCTGCCTGTAACAGGTCTTCAAAGTTTGTTAAATTGCCGAGTAAAGCAAAATCTTTATTGACCTCGTCAAGCGGCTTATCCCATGAAAATTCTTCCTCCGCTACATTAAAATGGTTCAGCAAAATGGCTTTCACCATTTGGGCGTTTTCGTTTTCCATTGCATAAAGAATTTATATGCTGTTAAAGACCGTAAAAATAGTCTGAAACACGAGCAGCGATGTGTACTGTCGTTTCAAAAACTATACTCCCCGTTACATTAGGCGCTTTTTACGGTAAAAAACATTACGAAATTACAACCAAAGGCTCTAATCGCCTGATAGGCACATTGGTGCCGTATATTTCGGAAGGGGATTTCCCAAACGTCTGCTTAAAGGTTCTGGTAAAGAAACTGTGGGATGAAAAACCGGTTTGGTAAGCGATTTCAGAGATATTGAGTTTGCCTTCTGCCACCAAATCGTATGCTTGCTCCAAACGAACGGTTTTAACCAATTCGCTGATCGACATGCCCGTGAGCGCCTTCAATTTGCGGTACAGGTGTACGCGACTCAGGCCAAATTTTCTGCCGATAATGTCGCCGTTCAGATCATGCTCGTTTAAGTGCTCCCGTATGTATCCTTTTAATTCGAGGACAAATTCATCCTCCGGTTCATGTATATCCACGGAGGCTGTGGCCGCTACATTGGGCTGGAACCTCAATTGCAATATTCGGCGCATGTCGATGAGTTGCTCTACGCGGAGCACAAGTTCCTGCTGACTGAACGGCTTGGTCAAAAACGCGTCGGCGCCCCGCTGTAGCCCTTCAAGGCGGCTTTCCAAAGATGCTTTGGCCGTAAGCAACACAATGGGTATATGGGAGGTACTAAAATGACTGCGGATGGCTTCTGTCACCGCGAACCCATCCATTTGCGGCATCATTACATCCGAAATAATCAAATCCGGAATGATCGCCAGCGCTTTTTCAAGCCCTTCCGCGCCAAAACGGGCTTCGGTGATATTGTATTTAGATTTGTCGAAACAATAACGTATATATTCCCGCATCTCGTCATTGTCTTCAATAATCAGCAATTCCAATTTTTCTTTGTTCGGCTTAGCCTGGGTTTCGGTTTGCGCTGCGCTCATTAATTCGAACATCGGGAAATGCAAATTATCCAAGGCGGAAAATGCAACAGGTTTCTCCGCGCCGGCGGGTGCGAGCACTGGCAGCATCAATTCGAAACTGGTGCCTTTTCCAATGGTACTCGTAACCCATATATCGCCTTCCAATAATTCCACCAACTCGCGTACCAAGGACAATCCGATCCCCATACCGCCATATTTTCGGGTGGAGGAATTGTCTGCCTGAAAAAATCGGTTGAACAAATGCGGCAAACTTTCCGGCCCTACGCCGATCCCCGTATCTTTTACCGCTAAGTATATATGCTCTTTCCCATCAGCCTGTCTACGGCCCACACAAATTTGAATGGCGCCGTTTTCAGGGGTAAACTTAATGGCATTGGACAAAAGATTGTATATGATTTTGTTCCACTTATCCTGGTCAAAGCAGGTATGCCAATGCTCCAAATTGGTCACAAAACCGATCCGCAATCTCTTTTTTTCCGTCAACGGATGAAAACGCTCCAACAATGACTTTGTGTAATCAATAATATCGCCTCTGCTCAGTTCCTTTCCCATGCCGCCCGCTTCCAACTTTGATAAATCCAGCATTTGATTGATCAGATCCAACAGTTGAAATGAATTGTTGAGCATCCCGTTTATGCGCTTATGAAAAACCGTCGGCAGGTTTTCCTGCTTCATCTGTTCGAGTGGGGTAATGATCAGCGTGAGCGGCGTGCGCAATTCATGGGTAATATTTGCCAAAAACCTGGATTTTTCCTTGTCCGCCTCCTTTAAGGCTTCTGTTTGCGCCTTGATAATATCGTTGCTCTCTTGTATGGCCTGCGTACGCGCATGTACCTGCGACTCAAGCCAGGCGCGGTCGCGCTCTAATTTTGAAGTCCACCACTTCACAAAACCAAATACCGCAAGCAAAGTGGCACACAACAACGCGGCCAGAAACCACCATTGAAGGTAAAAGGGCTTTAGCACCCTGATTTTAAGCGACAAAACCTGGTTCGACCAACCTTCTGTCAAGTGCTGGCCTTTGATTTTCAAGGTATATTCGCTATAAGGTAAATTTGTAATGCGAATATAATTTTCTTTGGTAATATTCCAATTGCGGTTAAAACCCTCAATCTGATAGGCGTATTGGTGTTGCTCAGGCCGATCATAGTCCATCAAATTAAAATGAACTTCAAAAAATTTATCGCCGGGCCGGATGCTTATCAGGTTTGTATCTTGCAGCAACTGGGTTTTATCGCTAATATGATCTTCCTCCGCCTGAAGCAGGTAGTAAGCGGTAAATTGTAATGGCGTTTTATTCACGCCTTTATCGGCCAGCGTTTTCGGGTTCAATTCAATGAGGCCGCCCAATCCGCCGAAATATAACGTGCCGTCTTTCGCCTGATAATGCGCCCCTTGGTTGAATTCATTGTGCGGCAGTCCGTCTCCCGTCAAAAAAGTTCTGACCTCGAAGTTTTTTTTGTCAATACACATCAACCCCTTATCGCTGGGAACCCAAAGTTTGCCGTATTGATCTTCATGCACGGCATACGTGAAATTGTTCGACAACCCGTCGGCAACTGTGTATTGCCTGAATTCCGAATGTTTTTTCACATCCATCGACGGCTTCCACCGGATAATGCCGCCGCCTTTGGTCGCCATCCAGAATATGCCGTCGCGGTCTTCATGTATATGCCGAACAAAATTGAACGGCAAATCGCCGGAGGCTGCGTCAAAATGCCGAAGAACGCCCGCCGCCGCCGTAAGCAGGAATATCCCGTTGTTTGTAGCCAACCAGTACCCCGCAATATTTTCATGAATGTCGTACACCTCGCTGCTGCGCAACAACTCAAAACCGTTATAGCGCTCAAAAGGAAGGACTTTTTTAGTTTTTACATCAACGTATGCCAAACCCTGGTTCTGCCCGATCAAAAGCCTGTCCGGCGCGTTTGTTTTTGCCCAACTTAAAGCCACATAATATCCCTGATCTAATACAGGATAAGACCTTTCCTTCCTTGTTTTCAGGTTCATCTCAAAACCCAAATGCTCTGCCGAGTAACAGCCCGACCAAATCAAACTATCCAAATAGATTAAAACATGCGCTAAAGATGTCTTGGAGACTTGATTACAAGTTTGGGTTTCTTTACTCCATTTATATAATTCCCTGTTCAGGAAATAAATATTGCCCGCCGGGTCTTCCGTGATCCCCCTGCAATCAGAAAGACCATTTTCTTCTTTTTGTAATAAGTTAAATATTTGATCTTTTATGCTCGCCTGTAATACCCCGGCAGGGGTGCTTAGCCACATCGAATGGGTATCTTCATAACCCTGTAAATATTGCGACCTAAAGTTTTTACCAAGCAAGGTGTTAAAATTAAACAGCCATGCGCCGGTTGTACTGAATACATTCAGTGCTCCATCTACATCCACAAACCAGTATCCATCCTGGTTCCGATGCACAAATGAAAAACTCGAACTTGGAACGATAAGCGGGGCGCCATTTTGATGCAGCAACAGCGGCGTGATGGCTCCGCTGTCCGATAAATGCCAAAAATGAAGTTCTTTTTTGTCATCTGTATAAAACCACACACCTTGAACAGCATCCGTGAACAGCCCGAAGATCTTGCCTGGCAAAGGGTAACTTTGTAGTAGTTTGCCGTCCTGATTGATTGCAACAATTTTGTCTTGCTGGCCCACCCAGATTTTACCCGAATTTTCTACCGAGATAAATTGGGCGGGCATATCCAAATGACAAAGCAACTTGAAATTGCCGTCATACAAGTAAATGTCTCCACTTTTAGTGCCGAACCAAACGCGGTTTTGGGGATCAAATACGCGGGGTAATACAAGGTCGGGCACCTTAAACGGCGCTTTGCCGGCAAAAAACGTTTCAAAAGGGATGGCACGCTCTGTTTTCCGGTCAAAAACATCCACCGCATCTACATCGAACGGCAAATCAGCGGCAGCAGCGGAATTGAGTTTATAAAACAACAGCATCTTCTTGTCTGGCGCTTCCGTTATTTGTCGAATACGCGCATTACCTGCTAATCTGTTGTTTTCTTTGGTGTACAAGCGACAACCGATTCCGTCGTACCGGTTCAGGCCATACGAGGTGCCTACCCAAAGGAATCCGTCGCTGCTTTTGAAGACCGAAGTAGTTAATAGATTGGCTAAACCGTCATCTACCGTAAGTAGCTTAGCTTGAAAGGCGAGGCGTTCTTGCGCAAAAACACGCGCATAAAAGCCTAATAGCAAAAATGCGATTAAGATTGTTTTGTTGACGTTCACTGGACTTCTTTCTCTTTTATGAACTTTTAACAGACATCGGCGGCGATATTTACAAGTACAGTGACTTCTTTCTCTTTTATGAACGGATTAAGGATTAATCATTTGGCTTAAACCGTTACAAAAGTATGGTCTTATTATCAACTTTATATTAATTTTATCGATATTACATGAAATCTACATGCCGCCCGCGCGCTTCAGCATTGGCGCACGCGTGTTCAAACAACAAGGAAAATCGTCATCAACTCAACGCAACAAGGTCACCTGTCCCGAAAACGACCTTGATTTGCCGCATACCTGCACATTGGTACGGTACACGTACACATCGCTCGGCACATCTGTTTTATTGGCCCGACCGTCCCAGGCGGCGTTTCCGGCATACACTTGCTGGCCCCAACGGTTGTAAACAGTCAGATCAAATGACTCAATGACGGCGCCAATAGGCTGAAAACTGTCATTCACAGAATCGCCATTGGGCGTAAATACATTCGGCAATTGCGGGTCGCAATCCGGCGGCGTTACAGTAACGGTTACGCTGGCACGCGCGGAGCAACCGGCAGCATTGGTTACTGTTAATGTATAAGTCGTTGTACTATCGGGCTTTGCAACGGGATTTAAACAATCCGTACAACTCAATCCGGCGGCAGGCGACCAGAGTATGGAACCTGTGCCCAGGCCCGTCAATTGAACCGACGCGCCGGCATTAATCGTTGTATCCTTGGTGAGAACAGATGCATTCGGAACGGGCGTTACATTTATCTCAACCACATCCTGTAATGAACAAATGCCTTCGGTGGCCGTAAGCGTTAATGTAGCACTGCTGTTGCCGGTAAAAAACGGTGTCGCAATATTAGGGTTCGAAACAAGATTGCCCGGCGACCACAGCAGGGTTCCGCCGCCGCTTCCTTCTAATTGAAGGGTATCGCCAGCGCAAATACTCATGTCTTCCCCCGCATCAACGTTGAGTTGTATTTGATTGACCACAATAGAGTCCACACCGACGCCGCAACCTGCGGCCGTTACAGTAACTGTATAAACGCCTGATTGTCCGACTGTTATGGTTTTTGTCGGTGCACCGTTCGACCAGGCATAAGAGGCATTGCTTACGCCCGCATCCAGCACAATACTTTGATTGCCGCAAACGGTTTGATCCGGGCCGAGATTTACCGGCAGCGGCGGATCAACGTCGCGACGGAAAATGGCGTTGTCAAAATTGGGCAAACCGTAATATATTTGACCGTTTACTATATCAAATCCTATTTTATTAAACTCCACAAAAGGGGACGTATTAGGGCACACAATGGTCGACAGGGCATTATTATTTGTCAAAAAAGAAGTTTGTAAAAAGTAAATTTTTCCGTCAGGCGCCAATTGCATTTGACCTACGATTGAACCAAAACCATTGATTGCGTCGATGTTGACCCG
>JBAXTB010000356.1:0-5975 GCA_037130425.1 Bacteroidota bacterium | reverse complement strand
ATTGACTTAAGGATTTGAGATTACATGATTTAAGATTACATGATTTAAGATGTAGGCGCGTATTTTTGGTTATTGTGGTTGCTTTATTCGTATTTGTAACGGAAATGGGCGCTTGCGGGGCAGGATTGGCCTTTCGAAATGCTAAGCCTTACCGCACCATCTAAAATCTTAAATCATGTAATCTTAAATCTCAAATCCTTAATTGCCCTAAAGGGGTTAGGGGCAAAAAAAAGGCCGGAACGCTCGTTTGCGCCCCGGCCGTATAATGACCTCAATAATGCTTCTTAGTAGATTTTAACCGTGTTCCGATTGCCGTCCTTGGCTTTGTACCAATCCGGTGCAATGCTGCCGGCGCTTTCCGCCCACTGGTTAAATTTTAAATATGCCTGATTGACTGGCGTTTTTTCCGTTGGATAAGGAAATGATTCCGGCAGGTTTAGCGCCCAAGGCAGGTTGTTCGCAGTCAGGTAAGTTTTGTTGCCGCCCGGCGTCGAATCATCATCGCCCGTTTTAAACAAACTCATGTCTGCCAAGGCTGTAGGTTGTTTGCCTGGCAAATGCACCTCCCGGCCGCGGTTGCGATCCACGATCAAGAACGGATTGTATGGCGCAGTTCCCAATTCTGAAGGACTTACCGGTTGGTTAAAGACCACGTTCACATCAAATGAATACGGCGCCACACCCGGCTTGTCTTTCTCCGTATTAATAAATCCGCCATCAGGGGTAGACATCAGTGAATAGCCGTTGTCGAAGGCAATAATCACGGCATTTCCTTGCCCTGCTTCTGTTCCATTGGCGTTGCGTGTAATGTATTGTTCGCTTAGTTTTGAACCTGTTACGCTTAAAACATTCGATGCAGGTACCGGCAATTCAATCCCGAATCCGTTCCGGAAACCGGCGCCCATAGCGCGCAGTGTCAGGTGAAATTTAATTTGCACCACTTTGTTTGCTGCGTTCAGGCGCTCTTCAATATTGTAATCCACCACCAAATCATTCAAGTCGTAGTCGCCCTTGGTTGGGAAAAAGTCTTCAAAAGATAACGTTCCGGTCGAAGTTTCTGAAGGTGTAAACGACTTGAACGCATAAGTAGGATCTGTTGGCGCAGTGTCTGAATTGTCAGGAATGCCGTCGCCATCCTGGTCGTTGCCGTTGTTGCGCGTTTCAGCCATGTTGTCGCGGTTCACAGCGTTAAACGGTGTAGCGGTCACATAGAAAATAGCGTCGTTGAAATCATTGTCGCCACCCGGACGATCCAAGTCTTCAAAACCAAGCAACAACAATTCGCGGGATGGGTCGGCCAACTGTACTACGTGGCTCCTGTATTCAGGCGAAGTAAATGTATTCAACTCTTTATCAGAAAAACGCGTCGGGTGCTGGCTGTCATCAACGCCTGGAATGGAAGGCGACCAACCATCTGGCACTAAGAACCAGGCCACTGTTACGCCGGCAGGGAAAGTACCTAAGTACACTTTATCACCGGTGTGCAGGTTGCCGCCGCTACCCGGAAACGATACGTTCGGGAAAATGATATTCAGGTTGTTAACTTCGCTAACGGTATGCGGAGGATTGTTCGTCGGGTAGCTGTAGTAGCCCAGCGAATTGCGATAACCAGCGCCTTCACTTACAAATGTCACCCATACTTGTGCATCCTGGGTCAAAATGGTATTGGATTCTGTACCGTTTGAAATATACTCCGGGTGGTAAGTCGGAACCGGCTGATATTCGGGCAAACTTGCTGCAACCATGTCTAAAATATCCTGGCTTACATTGTCACCCTGCGGTTCTAAGTAATTTGGTACGCCACTGTCGTCAAAAGAGCCTAAGTAATTGAAAATTCCGCTGCGATCACCTGCGCCGCGCGCTTGTGAGGGGCGCTCAGTCGCATGAGCAGAACGATCGCCCGACTGGTTTGATGCGCCCAACACGACGTCAGCGCTGCTCAGACCGTCTGTTGAAACCGTGCTTTCCGGCAAACCGGGATAGGTGCTGCGCACAATCAACTGGTGCGTTTCAGCCGGAAGTTCAAACTGTACTTCCATGACGCCGTCAGCGCCGATCCAGCCGCTTGAAACCAAGGCCGGCGTGTTCGGATTGTCTTGGATAACACGGTACAAAGTTACCGGAATGTTTTTGAGTGTGTTTTTCGTATTGCCCACTGCTGAAATGCGCAGGGTAAAATTCCGCGTAGTGGTGTAATTAAAGCCGTCAGGTACGATCAGCTCATTCATGCGTTTTCCATCTACCGAAACTTCATCAGCCGGCAAGGAAAATGTGTTGCAGGCGCTAAAGGCCAATGCAGAAAACAACAGGTAAAAAATGTACTTTTTCATAAAAATGGTTAAGATTTCAATTTCAAAATGGTTGTGTTAAACATTATCCGACTGCAAGGCTGCCAGTGGTGTTTTAAAAAGAATCCAAAAATCAAGGGCCAAAGAATAACGGCGGGCGTACTCAACATCCAACTGTTTGCGGCTGTCGGCGCTCACGCCTTTTTTGCCGCGATCCGTCACTTGCCAAAGTCCGGTGATGCCGGCGGGCGCACAAAAACGCTCCACCGTTTCATCTGTCGTAAGTTGTTCGGCTTCGTACAAAGGCAGGGGCCGGTTACCTACCAGCGACATGTCGCCGCGCAGCACGTTAATCAGTTGCGGCAGTTCATCTATACTTGTGTTTCTGATAAAATGGCCCACCCGGGTAATGCGCGGGTCATTTGAAATTTTCAGAAACGGCTTTTCATTTGATCGGCGTTCGGCTTCCAGTATCTGCGATTCCGGCATCCAACCCTCATCTGAAAGCAACTGAATTTCGTTGTGTTTCAAGGGTTTATTAAAGATGCGTTCCGTTTTTGGCTCGTCTGTTTTATACTGGTTCAAGTGTTGCATTTGCGCCAGCATTTTATCTGCGTCAGGCCGCATGGAGCGAAACTTGATAAACCCGAACACCTTGTAATAACGTCCCACCCTTTTGGACACGTAAATCACCGGGGCCTTTGGGTTTTCTATTTTGAGCGCTATGAAAATAGCCAGAAAAAGCGGACTGAGTAAAAGTAAAAGCACTGAAGATGCGCACACATCGAAGATGCGTTTGAAGATTTCGTAACTGTGGCGTTGCATATTGAATGGACTTTTATGTTGTTAAAAATGAGCGCTTCTAATATTTTAAGACAGCGACCATACTGCGCGCTTGGCGATTGCAGCCGTTTGGCGCGCCATTTCAACACGCAGGGCCGTCTTTTTTGTTGCGGTAGCGTTGCGGATCAATTTTTTAATCCGCACTTGTAATTCTGCCGGATGAAAAGGTTTGTTCAGAAAATCATCAGCGCCGGCTTCCAAAGCGCCAAGGCGGTACTTGCTTTCTTTCAATCCGCTGACTACAACAATCGGACAGTTTGGCGCCGAATTTCGCAGGGTTTCTACTAAGGTTACGCCTGAAATTTCGGGCATATCCAAATCTGTAATCACAGCCGCCGGAACGTAGCCGGATTCCAGCATTTCCAAGGCTTCTAAAGCGCAGTTACAGGTAACCACGTTGTACTGCTCGGAGAAAAAGAGCGACAAAAAACGCGTCATCATTGGAGCGTCGTCGATCATCAGGAGGTTTGGTTTTGACTGCATCATATCGTTCATGTATGTTTTGTTGTTATTGATGATGCAAATGTGCGGCGCTGGGCGCGGTGCGGCGGGAACTTTTCGGGAAACGGCAGGATTGGACGGTTTTTTGGTAAAAGGAAGGGGGATTGGGTAAAATGAAGTTCATTCGTTAGAAACTTCATTCCTTTTCATGGAAAAGATACCCGTAGCATGGTAGGGAAGCAGGAGTTGTTCTCCCGCAATGGCGCTTAGTTGCAAAAGGGAATGCGCCGCTTTTAATGTTTCAAACTCGCCTCGATCAGGATAATATGCGGCAAGCTCACACAAGCAATCAAAATGAAAAAAAGACTAACCAAAGAGACATCAGCAAGGATAAATGACTGCGCCCAAATAAGGCCCATCAATCCCAAAACTGCCAATAAGGTATACGGGGCCGCCTGTTGGTAGTACTGCACGACGGTGAAGGTGGGCAATTTCCGTCTGAAAAAATCGAGTTGACCGAGCAAGGAGCCCAAAGAATGCCATAGTGTAAAATAGAGCGTAAAGCCGACAAACAAGGGCGTATGAAAAAACATAAACGATAAAACGCCTAACTTAATCCATTCAGCGTACAAATTACTTCGGTTTAAGTAGCCTCCAATATTTAAAAATCCAAACCACAATACATTGATAATCAATAGGAACCATTGAATATTATGCATCAATAAAGCAGACCAGCCAATTTTAAAGCCCACAATTTGGTCAATGATAACACTGCTTTCTTCCCAATGCCAAAGCAATGCACCGCCCAATACAAAAGCCCCCCAAAGCAAAAAAGAAAAGTATTCCAACCAACGGGGAAGTTGTATGTATTCCAAATTCGATTGGCCGAAATGGTAGGTTGAAATAAGTAAAAAAAATACAAGCGCAGGCGCCGGCAACCAAACCCAGCCCAATAAATAGCTAAATACGACGACTAAGTAAATCGTAAAAAAACGAACGATCTCTGGCGTAGTCAAATGTAGTCCGCGTATATGTCGGAACAATAAAAAATCGGTGGCGCCATGCGGCAACCCGATACACAGCACCAAAATGGCTAATAAAGGATATTGTACACGTTGCAAAAAGGCAAGTTGATAAATACCCAACACACCAAAAAGGAGGGTAATGCATATAACAAATGCGTAGATATGCTTATTGCGTATATCAAACATATTGAATTGCCAGAAAAAGGTCGGAAGTTATACTCAGTGCCGCCTGAAAGGCAGCATTAATTGTCATACTAAGCACTGATTGTCAATGGCTTAGGTCAAAGGCCAAGCACAAAACTATCCGGCGCGAAGTATAAAAAGGGCTAATAGCACTTTTTACTATTAGCCCCTGGTAATCTGTTTTTTACAAAATATTAAGCTTCTTTTCTGGAAGAAGATACAGCAAGGCTGTAAATAACCAAACCGAAGCCAATTTTATTCACAGCATCCCCGATATTGTAAATCAGGTCCATGTTGCGAACATCAATAACATTGCGAAGCCAGCCATCGGTTTCAATTGCCATGTAACCAATTGGGTAAATTGCCCAACCAACTAACACGAACCATGATAACGCTTTGAATGCAGCCTGCAACTTAGGATCATTGGAGTTACCAGCCAGTTTGCTGGCCGAACCGAGCCATACTTCATACAAGATACCAACATAACCTACCGTTGAAATAATGCCCCAAACAACGCTGCTGGAACGGAAAGCCGTTTCGCCAAGGTAACCAGCCACCAACATCAGGAGGGAATAGCCGATCATTTTCCAAAGTAAACCGATTTTAGCGCCGAACGCTTTGAGGATAAGGTAAAACTCTACGCACATGAGCGGAACGGTCAGGATCCAGTCGATGTAACGGAACTGGGTCGGCGATTGACCTGTCGTCAACCACACGTCGCGCATGTAATAGTAATGCACAGAGGCAATCATCGTTATTAAACCAGCAATCAGTAAAGAGGTCTTCCACTTACCCTCAACTTGCTGGCGCTCGAAGAAGAAGAAGACAGATGCTGCAAACATGGCCATGTACCCGATAAAAAAGGTAAAGCCAACATAATCATTGGCAGCAAGACCTGCAAAAAGAAATAGTGGTTGTGAAAAAAAAGATTCCATAAAACAAAGATTGGTTAAAAGTTAAAAATACAACATTGTACCTAAACGTAAAAGTAATACCTAGGTTCACTATTTTGTTAAACTTTTTTTATTTTTTTTAATAAAGATTAAACAAAAGCAATCGACATGAATAAAGACGCATTTGTATTGTTTTATTGCGTTTTTGAAATACAAATTATTTTACATTTTTTGTTTCATAATTTTCAAAACCATTGTATTTTTGACTCCTAAATCAAAAGACACTTCTCAACCATGAAAAA
>JBAXTB010000355.1:0-6017 GCA_037130425.1 Bacteroidota bacterium | reverse complement strand
GATTTTGATGGCAAGATTCGGGGATTTTAGGTAAAAAAAGAAGCGTTTGGGGGAATAAACATATTTTACATTTAACATATATAATAGTTTTGACCATAAAAATCGCATCGTTTTAGGCGGGTGGTGCGTGGTTTTAATCGGGCGTGGCCCGATTTTGTTGATTGCGCCCTTTCAGGGCTTGGTTGGCGGGGGCGTTTAACTTTTATTTGAACATGTTAATGCGTCGGTGGTTGTTTGTGAAACTTTAACGCTTATTTGACACCGGGAAGCCGCAACTTTGCCCGATTCATGGAGGAACAATATCTTTTTTTTCGAAAAAACCTGCTCGCCTGGGCGGCCCAGAGCCAGCGCCCCATGCCTTGGAAAGGCGAACGGGATCCTTACAAAATCTGGCTTTCTGAAATTATCCTCCAGCAAACGCGGGTAGAACAGGGTATGCCTTATTATGAGCGCTTTGTCGCGCACTACCCTACTGTACAGGCGCTTGCAGAAGCCCCGGAGGATCAATTGTTTAAACTTTGGGAAGGGCTTGGCTACTACTCCCGCGCGCGCAACCTGCACGCGACCGCCAAATACATCGCCTTTGAATGCGGCGGAAAATTCCCCGAAACCTGGGAATCCATACGCGCGCTGAAAGGCGTAGGCGATTACACGGCGGCGGCGATTGCGTCTTTTGCCTACGATTTGCCTTATGCCGTACTGGATGGCAATGTGTACCGCGTACTGGCGCGTTTTTTCGGCATCGAAACGCCGACCGATACGCCTGCGGCCAAAAAAGCATTTACCCAACTGGCTCAGGCAGTGCTTGATCCGACACAACCTGGCGTTTTTAACCAGGCTATGATGGATTTTGGCGCCACGCACTGCACGCCGCAGCAGCCGCAATGCGCTACTTGTCCTTTGCAAACCCAATGCGGGGCATTCCGATTGGACAAGGTTGCTTCGATTCCTTTGCGCGCCAAAAAAGCGGCTAAAAAAGAGCGCTTTTTCCTATATGCCGTATTTGACTTTCAAGGACAAACCTTAGTGCGCAAACGCGGCTCCAAGGACATCTGGAAAGGGCTGTACGAGTTCCCAATGCTCGAATTATCGACTGCTCCGGAGGATCAACAAGCCATTCGGGATGCTATTTTGAAACATTTTTTTCCTTCAGGCGCTCCAAAAACGGTCGAAATCAGGCATATTTCAACAGTTTATCGACAAACACTCACACACCAGCTTGTGTCGGCATGGTTTTCTACCTTATATTTGTCCCCTGCAACAGATTTGTCCGTTTTTGATACAGCGTCGTTGCAGGATACGCAATGGGTGGCGCGACAGGCAGTGGAAGAAAGTTTGGCGGTTCCGAGGGTGGTAGCGTGGTATTTAGCGGAGAAATCGCCGGCCCTGACTTTATTTTGAATTCATTTTTTGTCATCATAACATAATCACTTCATTTTTAATCTTTTAAACTTTTTTAACCATGATTAACAAGGTAACCTTAATCGGACACCTCGGCGGCGACCCAGAAGTTCGCCACCTCGAAAACGGCGTAATGGTCGCACGTTTCTCATTAGCCACCAACGAAGGCTACAAGGACAAAGACGGCAACTGGCAGAATTTGACCGAATGGCACAACGTTGTGGTATGGCGGGAACAAGCGGAACGCGCTGAAAAACAACTCAAAAAAGGCATGATGGTGTACGTGGAAGGGAAAATTTCCTACCGCAAATACACCACGCAAGAGGGCCAGGAACGCAACCTGACCGACATTGTAGCCAATGTATTCAGACTGCTTGAGCGCAAAGAGGGCAGTGGCGACAGCCGTTTCCCAAGCGCAGAGCCAAATGCCATGCGGGCGGGCGGAAGCAATACTGCCGCAAACATGCCGGTAGCCGAAACCGCCACCGCTGCGGAAGGTGACGATTTGCCGTTCTAAACTTGCATTTGTTTGTACTTATTCGGGGTTTGTTGTTGTACTGAAATAATTGTTAATCATTTGATTTCCAACAAATTCAGACAGCGGCGAACTCCGATTTTTTTTAAGCCTTCCTTACATCTTTGTCTAAACCGGCATTTCATCTTATCTTTCGGGCGCTTTGCCTGCAAGTTCAACACTAAAATTCGCCAGGTAAACTCCACACATGGGTTGGCTCGTCCTGTTCCTCATTTTATATGTCGCCGTATTATTTGCCGAAGAGGCATTAATCAGGTTGTCGCCGCACGATTTTGACTTGTTGCGCAGCGGCGCGGCATCGAAATCACAGCGGGCAGCGGCCGTCGCGCGTGAACTAAGACCTGCACTTGCCGCCTTGGTATTGGCGCGCTTGTTGCTCAAAACCTTGTTTGCCGTCGGTCTCGGCGCCTGGTTTTTACGCGCCGCGCCCATACGCGAGGGCTTGTACCAAATTGGTCAGGAACTTGATTTACCGGGGATTATTGTTTGGGGCGTTGCCGGCGTTTTAGCGGCGTTTTTACTTGCATTTTTACTTTGGAGCGTAAAAAGAATCGGGTTACAACGTTTTGCGCGTTTGCAACCTGCTCTTTGGCTTCAACGCCTGGCGCCCGTTATTTTAGCCTGGAAAACGGTTTTTAAACCCTTCATCCGCCAGGAAAAACTATTGGATTATCCATCTAAACCTGTTGCAATTGACCAAATAAGCGGCGCTGAGCCTGCGCATGTAGCCGGGGAAAAACGCGAACTGGAATTGCTAAAAAGCATCGTGCAATTCGGCGATACCACGGTAAAACAGGTGATGCAGCCGCGTTCAAAAGTGGTGGCGGTTGATTTTAGAACCGATTTTCATGCCTTGCTACAAGTGGTACGCGAGTCGGTATTTTCCCGAATTCCGGTGTACGATGAGGATTTGGACAATACAACGGGCATTTTGTACGTGAAAGACTTGGTGAAATACCTGGATCAAGGTTCCGATTTTGAATGGCAGCCGCTGATTCGCACCAATTTGTTATTTGCGCCTGAATCCAAGGGCTGTAGCGAGTTGTTGCAGGAGTTCAAACAACAAAAAATACACATGGCCATTGTGGTGGATGAATACGGCGGCTGTTCGGGTATTGTGACGATGGAAGATCTGCTGGAAGAAGTGACGGGCGATATACAGGATGAATTTGACGGCGAAAGCGATGTGCGCTACCGGAAATTGGACGACTATAACTTCTTGTTTGAAGGACAAACCTTGCTCAACGACGTGTGCCGCATTGCCGGGCTGGTTTCCGGCGCATTTGACGAGGCGCGCAATACGGCGGATACGCTGGCCGGGCTGGCGCTCGAACTGCGGGGCGATATTCCACCGGCAGGCGCCGAAATAGAATGGAACGGATTTTTGCTTACGGTAGTAGCCGCCAACAACCGGCGCATCGAACAAATTAAATTACGCATCCCAGAAAAATAGCCGATACCGTTATGTTGAAATACCTGAATATCAAGACGCTCGATCGGTACATTATTTGGAAATACCTTTCGACGTTTTTCTTCGCGATCCTGATTTTTACCCTGATTTCGGTGGCCATCGACTTTAGCGATAAGGTGCAGAGTTTTATTGAAAAACCCTGTACGCTCAAAAATATCGTTATAGATTACTATATCGGTTTTATGGGCTACATCACCGGATTGCTGATGCCTATGTACACGCTGATTGCCGTGATCTTTTTTACGTCGCGGCTTGCGTTTAACTCCGAAATTCTATCTATTTTAAACGCCGGCGTCAGTTTTAACCGTCTGATGCGTCCGTATTTGATTGCCGGTAGCATCGTGGCCTTGTTTCATTTATCGCTCAACCATGTCATTATTCCCCAGCTTAATAAGTCGAGACTTTGGTTTGAAAATACCTTTGTTTGGACGGATCAGGACCGGGGCAAAACCTCCAATGTACACTTGTTGCTCAGTCCCGACGTAAAAGTATACATACGCGGTTACAACAAGGGCAGCAAAACAGCCAACGGATTGCGGCTGGAAAAATTTAGCGGAAACCGTCTGGTGAGTATTTTGGAGGCAGAAAACGCCACGTTTAAAGAGGAGCCGAACCACTGGTCAATCAGCAATTACACGGTTCATACATTTGACGGCCTAAAAGAAAGTTTCATAAGATCAAATGCGCCGTTGGACACGCTTATTAACATCGGCCCAAAAGATTTTGTGTATTATCAAAATCAAAACCAGGAAATGACAACCTCAGAACTGGGGGAGGCGATGGCGCGCGAATCGCAACGCGGACAGGCAAATAAAAGTTATGAAATTGAACGATATCGCCGCACGGCTGATGCGTTTACCAATATTATTCTGACTATCATCGGGTTATCAGTAGCCGGTCGGAAAGTACGGGGCGGCATGGGCCTGCACTTAGCCATCGGCATCGGTATTGGGGCTATTTTTATCTTGTTTTCCAAATTTGCCTTTTCTTTTGCCAACAGTGGGACGGTTCCGGTCGCCCTTGGTATATGGATTCCAAACATAATTTTCGGCATTGTTGCAATTTGGTTGGCGTCGCGCGCACAGAAATAGCGGTTAAACGCGTTCTTTGCGAAAAAAAATTATGCGTCAGAAAATGGCTTACGGGTTGATCGCAGTGCTGCTGCTGTCTACCGTATTTTATTTATTTCAACAGTTTCAGTCCAATACGCCAGCCCCGGCGGTCAAATCAACACCGGCCGCGCCAGAAAACAAGCCGATGGGCCCACAGGTACCCATCCCTGATTTCAACGTAGACTCGGCGTTTAACTTTGTCAACAAACAGGTGAAATTCGGTCCGCGGGTACCCAATACCGATGCGCACCACAAATGTGCCGCCTGGATCGTTTCCGAATTCAAACGCTGCGGCCTGAACGTGATCGAGCAAAAATACCAGGCGAAATACTTCAAAGGCACCATGTTTGATGCCAACAATATCATTGCCCAATACAAACCCGGCATCTCCAAACGGATTCTGATCACCGCCCACTGGGACAGTCGCTCCACTGCCGACCAGGATGAAAAAGATCCGAACAAACCGATCGACGGCGCGGACGACGGCGCGAGCGGGGTCGGCATTATGCTGGAACTGGCGCGCACCTTAGCCAAAACGCCCGCCGACATCGGTGTTGACTTTATCTGTTTTGACGTAGAAGACCAAGGCGACGATGCCGGTGATCCGGATACCTGGTGCTTAGGCTCTCAATATTGGTCTAAAAACCTGCACGTGTCGCGCTATATGCCGTACCAGGCCATTTTGCTGGATATGGTGGGCGCGAAAGGCGCGAAATTTTACAAAGAAGGCAATTCGGTAGAAGTTGCGCCGCAAACGGTGGATAAAATCTGGAGCATTGCTTCTTCACAAGGCTATTCCGACTACTTTATTTCGTCTACCAAACCGCCTATCATCGACGATCACCTCTATGTGATTCGTGGCGCGGGCATCCCGATGGTTGATATTATCAGTATGCCGAACGAAGGCGCGCATCCTTTCCCTGAACACCACCACAAACACAGCGACAACATCAACATTATTGATAAAAACACCCTGAAAGCGGTGGGACAAACGCTTACGGCGTTTATTTATCAGACGTATAATGGGGTGCTTTAGAATATCGAATAACGAATATCGAACAGAAGAATATCGAACGGGGGCCTTGGGCTGGGTATTTTCGGATACTTAGCGCAAGGCTCCCGTTCGTTTTGAGCGTTTAATCGGACGGCGGAATTCATTCCGCCTAAAAACTAAAACATTAGTATTCAATTACTTATGTGCAATTTTTATTAGGCGGAATAAATTCCGCCGTCCAAACAAACGTTTGACATTTGTTGTGGAATATGGTCGAGGCTTGTTTAGTTGTCCTGGTAAAATTCTGCATAACAAGCGTTTGTTAAGCATCAAAAAATGCGCCATTCATTTTGAAAAAACCCGGCGCAAGGCCCTCGTTCGATATTCGTTATTCGATATTCATCTGTTCGATATTCTCCTGTTCGATATTCCAAACCACTGGTTTGGACGGGCTGGCGTCTAAATCAAACGAGGCCGTTTGAATATTGAGCAGGTAAAACCCGT
>JBAXTB010000354.1:0-6021 GCA_037130425.1 Bacteroidota bacterium | reverse complement strand
TTGCCGTTCATATCCTCGCCGCCCACCGTTTCACGCAAATGGTGGTGGAAATAAACAACCATTTCAGGCACGCCTTTTTGCGCGTAATATGCCTGTGTACCTTGTTGCGCCTTCAAACGCTCTGCCTCGTTTTGATAAAAATTAGTGTCGATAATGTGGATTTCGCCACCCGGTTTTAAGGTTTTTTGAACGGCCTCCAGAACCGTTGCCGGATCTTTGAAATACTGAAACGCGCCGGCAAATACCACCACGTCAAATTGATTTTTCGGCAACGTAATGGTTTCAATATCAGCAAATAAGAACTGCAAATTGGGTTTTACAAATGTTTCTACCGCGATTTCAAGTTCGGGCATATTGACGTCTACCCCCCAAACCTCAGCCTCCAGATTTTCAGCAAAATAATGCGACATCCAGCCATTGCCGCAACCGATGTCAAGTAACTGAATGGTTCGGTCCTTGAACTGTTTTTTTAAATACTTCGTCAAACGCTCCAGCGAACGCCGCCGCCAAGCCCAAAGTATCGCATGAGGATGGTTTTCAGGGATATTCGGCAGGTTTTTAAGTATTTCTGTCGGATAGTTCCAGCCCTCCAGCGCACGTACACGCAGGTAAAGCGCTTCTTTTTCGGAATAAAGCGCCGGGTCTGATAATATTTTCAAAACATCGTTTTGTTTCATTCTAACAAAGGTAGCGCATTTCAAATCCGCGTTTACTATCTTTGGCGCACTATGGAACAGGAGTTACTCAATCATCGCCTCAACCTCAACCGCCGCACCTTTTTGCACCACGCCGCCGTGGGCATTGGTAGCCTCGCGCTCGGCTCTCTGCTTGGTTGCGACCGCAATGCAGGACTTACTGCGGTGCAAAATGAAATCAACCTCAATTTGCCGCATTTTGCGCCGAAAGCCAAACGGGTCATTTACCTGTTTCAAAGCGGCGCGCCTTCGCAATTGGAGTTGTTCGACTGGAAACCCTTATTGCAGAAAATGAATGGCCAGGATTTGCCGGAAAATATTCGACAAGGGCAACGCCTGACGGGCATGACCGCCAATCAAAAGCGTTTCCCCTTGGCCGGCACCACGGCGCAGTTCAAACAGCATGGCCAAAGCGGCGCCTGGATGTCGGATTTGCTGCCGTACACCTCCAAGGTAGTCGACGATTTGTGCATCATCCAATCCATGCACACCGAGGCGATCAACCATGACCCTGCGGTTACGTTTTTTCAAACCGGCAATCAACAACCCGGTCGCCCAAGCATTGGCTCCTGGCTGAGTTACGGTTTGGGCAGCGAAAACGCCAATTTGCCTGCATTTGTGGTGCTGCTTTCACGCGGCAAAGGCAATATCCAGCCGCTTGCTTCGCGGGTTTGGGGCAGCGCTTTTTTGCCGAGCATCCACCAGGGCGTGCAGTTCCGCAGCGGAAAAGATCCTGTCCTTTATTTGAATGATCCCGATGGATTAGACAGCCTGTCGCGGCGCGATATGCTTGATAAAATAAGCCAAATCAATCAGTTACAATTGGCGGAATTCGGCGACCCGGAAATTTCGACCCGGATTTCGCAGTATGAAATGGCCTATCGAATGCAAACTTCGGTGCCGGAACTGACTGATTTGTCGGACGAACCGGAAAGCACCTTCCGCTTGTATGGCGCAGACGCGATGCAACCTGGCACGTTCGCGGCCAATTGCTTACTGGCGCGCCGCATGTCGGAACGCGGGGTGCGTTTTGTGCAGTTATACCACATGGGCTGGGATGCACACACAGATGTGTTTGGGATGACAAGCCGCCTGGCAAAAGACGTGGACCAGGCTTCTGCCGCTTTAATTACCGATTTGAAACAGCGCGGTTTGCTCGACGAAACGCTTGTGGTTTGGGGCGGTGAATTCGGCCGAACCAACTATTCACAAGGGCTTACGGCGGGTTTCGGCCGCGACCACCACCCGCGTTGCTTTACGATCTGGATGGCCGGCGGCGGCGTAAAACCGGGACTTGTGTACGGCAAAACCGATGAATTTGGCTACAATGTGATCGAAAATCCCGTGCATGTGCATGATTTTCAAGCCACTTTGATGCATTTGTTTGGTATTGACCATGAAAAATTTACTTTTCTTAGCCAAGGTCGCCGTTTCCGACTTACAGATGTAGAAGGCAAGGTCGTTCACGATATTATAGCCTGATCCCATGAACAGACGCGATTTTTTTAACCTTGGCGCCGCTTTGCTGCTTGGCGCACAACTTAAATTGCCTGAACATTCCAGGCCGCAAAAACAACGCAACATGACAGAGCCGATCATTGGTCATGGCGATTTCCGCTACAAAATAAACCTCGATTGGGGCAAACAAGACCCGGCAAAATACCCGGTAAAAGATTGCCACGAATTGGTAATGGACCGCGTGGGCCGGATTTACATGACCACCAACGACACCCACAATAACATCTTAGTTTTCAACAAAGACGGTCTGATTTTGAATGCCTGGGGAACAGAATACCCCGGCGCACACGGCCTGACTTTAGCAGATGAAAACGGCGAAGAATTTTTGTACATCACCGATTATGATCGACATGAAGTGATAAAAACTACCCTGACCGGACGAGTAATTCGGGTGTTTTCATTTCCGGCCGATTCTGGTAAATACAAAGATGCTGCTGAATTTAAACCCACTGAAACCGCCATTGCGCCCAACGGCGATGTGTTTATTGCGGATGGATACGGCCTTGATTATGTGATTCAATATGATGCGAATGGCCATTTAAAAAACATTTTTGGCGGCAAAGGCACAGAACCGGGTTCTTTAAATAACGCCCACGGCATCGCCATCGACCATCGAAATTCGGCCGAACCGGTATTGCTGGTAACTTCGCGGGCTGCAAATGCCTTGAATCGCTACACCATGGACGGTCGCTTTCTGGATGCCATTCAGTTGCCCGGCGCTTATATTTGTCGCCCGGTGGTAAAAGGCGATCATGTCTTTTTTGCCGTGCTCATTTCCCACGAGCCTTGGGACAGCCAAACCGGTTATATCCTGATTTTAGACAAAGATAACAAAGTCGTTTCTTGTCCGGGAGGCAGTTTGCCGCATTATGCAGCGGGTAGCACCCAGCCTGATCCGATGTACCAAACGGTAAAGGTGTTCAAACACCCACATGATGTATTGGCGGACAATGACGGCAACCTGTATGTTTCACAGTGGAATGCCAATCAGGTGTATCCCGCGCGTTTGGAACGCATTTAAAGATGCTTAAAATATTGAGAACGAAGCGATTGTATCAAAATGTCGGTTTAGTTTTTTGTCTGTGTTTGCTCTCATGCGCAAGCGCCCGCGCACAGGAATTTCAATTATCCGAGCCGCAATGGCAGCATTACAGCCCGTTTTTTACGGATGCCGCAAGGGCTGAACTCAAGTTTGAAATGCCCGGCGCAAGCATTTTTTACACCCTCGACGGCACGGAACCGACAGATAAATCGGCACTATACGTCAAGCCGATTCAGGTTCAAAAAAGCGCCGTACTCAAGGTCATCGCGGTGCATCCTGATTTTCGCGCAAGTAATGTTGTTTCTTTTCCTTTGATTCGGATTGAAAAACAAAAACAGGCCAAAAACGTAAAATTGTTGCAACCGTCCAGCCCGAAATACCCCGGCCACGGCGCCGCCACCTTAACGGATTTGCAAAAAGGAAGCCCAGGTTTACAAGATCTTTCCTGGCTTGGCTTTGAAGGAACGGATGCGCAAATACTGCTCGAATTGCCGCGCAAAACTAAGTCTAAAAAGTTGACCATCAGTTGTTTATCCTCAACCGGTTCCTGGATTTTTCCACCCAAAGGAGTCGTATTAGAAGGCAGCCAAAACGGCGTCGATTTCTCCCCCCTTTCCAAATGGTCGCCCCAAAACGCCACGGAAAAACCCGCCGACGGCCCGCTTTTTATTGAACTCCCCATTACACCTAAAAAACTGCGTTGGATAAAAGTGACCGTTCAAAACTACGGGCAATTACCCGCCTGGCACCCCGGCGCGGGAAAGGCCGCCTGGTTGTTCATTGATGAAATCTTTATTGATTAAGCATGTTCGATTTTATAGGAAAACTCCATTTGTTGTTGTTGCATTTGCCCATCGGTTTGTTGGGTTTTGCGTTTTTATTGGAGCTGTTGGCGCGTGTGCAACAAAAACCGGAGTTGAAAGAAGCGGCCAAATATGCGCTCGCGTTCGGCATTCCGGCGGCTGTTTTGGCGGCGGGAACCGGTTGGCTGTTGTCGCAACAAGGCGGTTATGATGCCGATTTATTGCAAAAACACCAGTGGCTCGGGATCGCTACGGCGGCGTTTAGCATTGCTTGTTGGCTCATGCGGGGCAGCGATTGGTATTTTATTGCACTCACGATATTGTCCGCTACGCTTGTTTTTACCGGCCATTACGGCGGTGCGCTTACGCATGGTGAAGGGTATTTATTTGCGCTGGCCAAACAAGTGATTAAAGAAGATTCAAAAAAAGCCTACGAAAAACCGGACAGTCAAGTTGTTGTTTATCAGGCATTTATACAGCCAATCATTGAGCAAAAATGTATTTCCTGTCATAACCCAAACAAGAAAAAAGGCGGCTTATTAATGGACAGTCCCGACCATATTTTGCTTGGCGGTGAAGACGGCCCAGTGCTGGTTGCAGGCAAACCCGATGAATCACCGATGTTGCAACGGCCGCTTTTACCGCTGCACCACGACGATCACATGCCGCCCGCCGGCAAACCGCAGTTGACGGATCGCGAAATTACCCTCCTGCGCTGGTGGATCGAACAAGGCGCGGATCCACAAAAGAAATTCGGACAAATGACGATGACGCTTGAGATTGAAAAATTGTTTCAAGCGCCTGCGCATACGGAAAACCCGGTTTTTGCCCTTAACATTCCAAAAGCCAACGAGTCAACCATCGAGCGTTTGCGCGCGCGCGGGATCGCCATCATGCCGCTTGGTCGTGAAGGCTCCTTGCTGTCCGTTTCCCTGACCGGCAACCACAAACTGAGTGCTGATTTACTGTCCGGATTAAAAGACATTGCCCCCCAAATAACCCAACTCGATCTGGCGAATACCAATGCCGACGACCGTTTGTGCAATATCCTTGATGCTTTGCCGAACCTGTCGCGCCTCAACCTGGCGCACACCTCGATTACCGACGCCGCAATCAAGTCAGTTGCAAAAATGCAATACCTTGATTATCTGAATCTTGTAAACACAAAAGTGACGGATGCCTGCCTGCCGGATTTGAAAGGTTTGAAAAACCTGCGCAGTCTGTATGTTTGGCAAACCGGGATTCAAGCACAATCTTTAAGCCAATTAACGACGCAATTGCCGGGCTTAAAGGTCGATACCGGCGACATGAACGATACTTCTACCGTGCCCTTGCCCTTGCGCGCGCCCAAGGTTTTATTTGCTCGCAACATCTTTGAAGACACGGTCCAGGTTTCGTTTGATTTCCCCAAAATGGTCGATGTGCATTATGCCTTCAACGAGGCCTCGCCAACCACGCAATCGCCTAAATATGAAGGCAATCCGATTGTTTTGAAGGAAAGTACCAAAGTGCGCGCCTTGTCGGTAAAACCGGGTTGGGCCAATAGTTCCATTGTGGAAGCCTCTTTCGTAAAACGAAAATACCGCATTCAAAACGCCGTACTCGCTGCGCCACCCAGCCCGAAATACCCCGGAAACGGCGCTGCTTCTCTGATTGACGGCAAAATTTCAGATAATTACCTCGACAAAGCCTTTATCGGATACGAAGGCGAACACGTGGATGCCGTCCTTGATTTAGGCACAACCATCGACTTCACCCGTTTAAGCGCCCATTGTGTGGAAAACAACGGCTCTTGGATTTTCCTACCCCGCGGCCTGCACGTTTGGACCTCCGATGATGGCAAAAAATGGCAACCCTGTATCGACGCGCAATATCCGGTTAATGCCTCCATGCAAGACGCGCGTGCTTCCCTGATTAGCGAAACTGCTCCCAAACCAGTCAAATGCCGCTATTTAAAAGTGCG
>JBAXTB010000353.1:0-6029 GCA_037130425.1 Bacteroidota bacterium | reverse complement strand
TACATTTGACGTCTTATTTTTTTCAAAAAACATGCTTTACGCCAAATCAGACAATCATACCATACCCGACCCACCGACCATCGAAGCCTTACAAAACTACCTCATGGCAGCGATGCGCACCCGTATTCCGGATCCCAAAGCCCTCAACTTTGAGGTTGCGGCATTGCTGAATATTTCGGAGAACGGCGCGTATAAAAAATTGAAAGGGATCAACGCATTTAGCGCCGCAGAACTGCTACAATTGGCCCGCGCCTTCAATGTTTCACTTGATAAATTCGCGCTTGGCAGCTCCAATAAAATAACGGTGGAATTTGCGCCTTTGGTCACGCCTTATTTAGAGCCTTTGGAATACATGCGCCAAATGCGGGATAATCTTGAAATCGCGGCCCAAATCCCGGGACTGAAAATCAATTACGCAACAACGGAACTTCAAATATTTCACTATTGCAGTTTTCCTGAATTAACAGCCTTTAAAATCTTTGTATTGTGGAATCAGGCTTGGGAAATACCAAATGACCAACCAGAAATTTCGCCAGAGGCTCTTTTTGCGGACGAAACCTTTAACCAATTGCGCAAACGCATCGTACAATTGTACAACCGTGTTGACAGCGCCGAATTCTGGTCGCTGCAAATCCTTGAAAATACGCTCAACCAGATTGAATATTACGCCTTGAGCAAGCCCAAACCGGAATTTTACCGGCTTCTTTGCGACCAAATAAAGCAACTGCTCGCGCGCCAGCGCCTGATGGCGGAAAAAGGTCGAAAATTTGCGCCCGGCGAACAGCCCGAACCCGATTCCGGAACCTTTGAATTGTACCACAACGAAATGATTTACACCGGAAATACCTACCTGATAGACGCGCCAATGGGCCGGACTATTTTCTCGGTTTTCAACAACCCGAATTATTTCCGAACCTCGGATACGGCGCTTTGCAACTATACCGCCGCCCGTTTTGAACGGCTCTTGGAAACATCTCAAGCGCTTTCAGTAAAAGGCGAGAAAAACCGCAATAACTTTTTCGGCAACCTGCTTAAACGGCTGCAAACACTGGAAGAACGTTTATAGTCAATTCAAAGTTTAGCCATTCCAAGATGCAACATATAAACCCGTTTATTGATACAGCTGCTCAAATTGTTGACCCGGTTGAGTTGGGACAGTATTTGACCGATTGTTTGCGCGCCAAAATCGCCGACCCCAAAGCCATAAACGCCGCAGTAGCTGAAGCGTTGAACGTTTCGGAAAATGCAGTGTATAAAAAATTGAAAGGCATCAATCAGATTACCTCGCTGGAACTGATCCGACTGTCGCAGGTATTTGGTATTTCCCTTGATTTGTTTGCGCAGCGCGGTCCGGGCAGGGTAAGTTTTGAATTCAAACCCTTGGTGGCGCCCTACATAGAGCCGCTCGAATTTATGCGCGACCTGCGCGATAACCTCAAGGCGGTGGTTCAAATTCCAGATGCTCGCTTGTTGTATGCCGCTTCGGAACTTCAGATATTCCATTATTTTCATTTCCCCGAACTCACGGCCTTCAAATTGTTTGTGTTCCGGCGCAGTACCTGGAACCTGCCGCCGGGTAAAGCAGAATTATCGCCTGCTGAATTGGCGGCCCATCCGGAAATTGACGCATTGCGGCACGAACTGATTTTGTTGTATGATCGCGTTGACAGCGTAGAATTTTGGTCGACCCATTTTTTGGCGAATACCCTGAATCAGATTGACTATTACGCCTACAATTTCCCGGAAGAAAACGCCTATTACCGTCTTTTGTGCGCGCAAGTGATACAAATGATTCAGTATCAAAAATTGATGGCGCAGTTGGGCCGAAAATGTATGCTTGATGGTCAAACTTCCGCTGAATCCGGCATATTTGACTTGTTTCACAATGAAATCGTCCATACCAGCAATACCTATTTAATTGATTCGCCTGTGGGGCGCATGGTATATGCCGTGTTTGACAATCCGAACGCCTTCAGAACGACCGATCCGGATTTCTGTAATTACACAGCCAATTGGTTTACAAGGCTTTCTGAAAAATCTGTTCCCTTGAGCCTGCACAATGAAGGTATGCGTACCCGTTATTTTGATGTGTTGCTGAAACGCGCGGAAGTATTACAGCAAAGGCTGTCGACCTACACGTTATAAAAAAACGCTATGGTATGAAAATTGCATTAGGAAGATGTATAATCAAATCTTCCCGTCATGCGCATGTTGAACTTATTGGTTGCCGATGATCATCCGATTTTTGTAGAAGGGCTTCATTCCGTGCTGGCAAAACCTGGCGGGAAGTACACTTGTTCGATTAAAGGCGTTGCCCGCACAGGCGCGCAGGTGGCCGAGATGATGGTACACAACCAGCCTGATTTGCTTTTGATGGATTTGAACTTGCCCGAAATGGACGGGCTGAAAATGCTGCCCGGCTTGAAAAGAGACGCGGGTAATACACGCGTGCTCGTGATGAGCGTTTTTGACGATCCACGCTTGGTAAGGGCGGCGTTCAAGGCCGGCGCCGATGGCTATATGTTAAAGTCGGGGTCGAAAGACGAACTTTTTCACGCCATTGAAGAAGTCATTGAGGGGCACACTTATTTGGGGCGCGGCGTTGCATTGATTGACTACCGTTTGGGCGCAGGCTCCGATACCGCCCAACCCGACAAACGTTTTGCCCGCAAACACGGGCTTACCCGTCGGGAAATGGAAATTATGCGGCTTATCGGGCAGGCGCTCAACAATAAAGATATTGCGGAAAAATTATACATCAGCGATCAGACCGTAAGCGTACACCGCAAAAATATCATGCGCAAACTAAATGTCAACAATACGGCAAGCCTGATTAAAATCGCATTTGAGAACAATTTGGTTTGATAGTATTACTATCATTTGTCGCGTTTTGACAAAAAATACCAAAAGGAAGGTAGTGCGTTTTTACAATCAGGCACTATTTTTGCTTCAAGTTGTTTGGTCTTTAAGCAATATTGAGCTTAATGCTTCAATTCGCTTTTTTTAAAGACTTCGTTTTTTACCTTTGCAGCGTTTTTTCGCCGCTCGATTGGAGTGTAAAAACAATTTTGCTGTCGTATCGAAACAGGAGGGTCTTACTTAAAGTTTGACGCTCTATTATTCATAACTGAGCACATTCTTAATTTTTAACATTTTATCTAATCTTCTCATGAAAAAATCGAATTCTACTCTTCTTACAAACGTATGGGGTTTGTTGTTGACGTTGGTATTCGCGCTTTCGTTAAGCGTCGAAGCATCAGCCCAGTGTACGTTAGTCTGCAATGATTTAGTTCAGATTTCCCTTGACCAGGATTGTGAAACGGAGGTTCTCCCCGGCATGATTCTGGAAGGCAATGGCTGCCCGAACGGCAACTTACAAGTTCAGGCAAAGATCAACAACGTATGGGTGCCGGCTGTCGGCAACTTCGTCGCAACTTCTGCCAACATCAACCAAACCATTCAAGTGCGTGTGCGCGATTTGATCTCCAATAATTTCTGCTGGGGCCACATCAAAGTCGAAGATAAATTGGCGCCGATCATTGACTGCTCGCCAGTTACGATCACTTGCGCAATTACAGACTACACGCCAAACTACCTGCAAAACGTACTCAACATCACTGCTGCATATCCGAATGTTGACGAAAACTGCGGTAATGTTACACTCACTTACCTCGACACTTGGCATGACCTGAACTGCACGGGCACCATCAACGGCCTCAGCAACATCAGCGCTTATGTGGTGCGTAAATGGACGGCTGTCGACCAAAGCGGTAATTCTGCTATCTGCCAGCAATTCATCTATTTCGAACGCCGTCACGTATATGACGTTAAATTCCCGGCCGACATAACGGTTGATTGCTCAAACCCGAACACAAATCCGTCTAACACAGGCACACCCTATGTAACGGACTTCGGTATTGATTTCGACCTTTACCCGAATGTTGCTTACTGCGAACTGAGCCTCACCTACACCGACCAACAATTGCCGGTGTGTGATGGAACACATAAAATCCTGCGTACCTGGACGGTGCTCGACTGGTGTCTGCCAACCAAGGCATTCCCGCCAAATCAGAACCCGGTGTTCTACATCCAACTCATCAAAGTGCTTGACAACGTAGGCCCCACCTTCGATTGTCCGGACGATTTGACCGTTAGCACCGATCCAAACCACTGCTGCGCTACGGTTAACCTGCCTGATGCCATCATCACCGACAATTGCTCGCGTGTGAATAACATCAGCGCAATGGTCATCACTTACGATCCTTACACGGGCGACCAAACTGGTATGTACGCAGTTGGCGGCACATTGACGACGTTCTCTGGCAACAACTTCTGGAACCCGGACACCCTTGGCAACTGGGGAACCACCACTTGCTTACCAGTCGGCACACACCGTGTTATTTATACAGCGCAAGACGATTGCGGAAACACCAGCACTTGCTCTTTCCACCTGACGGTTGAAGACGATACCCCGCCGCTTGCTGCTTGCGACGAATGGACAAAAGTTGCATTGGGCGCAAACGGCGAAGCGCTTGTTAACGCTTCCACCTTTGACGACGGTTCTTACGACAACTGCTCGCCGGTTCACTTCAAAGTGCGCCGCATGGACAATAATCCCTGCCAGCCGAACAACCAGTTCTACGACCAGGTTAAATTCTGCTGCTCTGACATTGGCGACACCATTACGGTTGTGTTCCGCGTGTACGACGTGGACGTTCCAACCGGCCCGGTTAGCCTTGATTTCGAAGAATTGCACTCCAACGATTGCATGGTGCGTGTTTTGGTTGAAGACAAAATCAAACCGGTTTGTAACGCGCCTGCAAACATGACGGTATCCTGCGAAAACTTTGACCCAAGCCTCTGGGCTTACGGTAAAGCCACCGCTACTGATAACTGCTGCATTGACACGATTTTTACGACTGCAAACTACAGCCTGTTTGATACCCTTTGTAATAAAGGTACCATCACGCGTACCTTCCGTGCCCGTGACTGCGGCGGCTTAACCAGCCAGTGTACACAGCGCGTGGTCGTGAACTACAACCAGAACTACTTCGTGAAATTCCCGAACGACGTGATCGTAACGGTATGCGATGGTACTGGAAACTACGGCGAACCTACTTTCTTCGGTAAAGATTGCGAATTGTTGGGTGTTTCTTTCGAAGACCAAGTGTTCACGGTTGTACCGGACGCTTGCTTTAAAATCGAGCGCGTATGGACCATCATCAACTGGTGTACTTACAACCCGAACCTCCCTTGCATCGATGTTCCAAACCCGAATCCGAATCCGATCACGAACAACCCGGCTAACCTGCCTGGCCCAATCGTTTCGGCTTGTGGTACTTTAGCGCCTTGGGCTCCAACAACGGTTAAAATTAACCCAACGGATGTTTCGCCAACCAACTACTGCACGTTCTGGAATGCGAATGCAAACTGCTACCGCTACAAACAGATCATCAAAATTATTGATACGCAGGATCCGAAAATCGAAAACTGCCCGGCATCTCCTGTAACATTCTGCGACATCACGCCAAACGATCCATTGTTGTGGAACGAATCATATTGGTGGGATAACGTGATCGGTCAGCACGATTTGTGCGAAGGTCCAAGCGATTTGACGATTACGGCTACCGACGCTTGTTCCGGTTCGAACATCAACATCCACTACCTGTTGTTCCTTGATTTGGATCAGGATGGTATCATGGAAACCGTAATCAACAGCGTAAACACCGGTATCGCCGGTCTTGGCTGGAATACCGTTCCATTTAACAACTATCAAAGCCTGAACTACGCTGGCGGTACGCTCCGCGCATTCGACGAGCGCGCAGTACCATTCAACCAGAAATACGGTTTTGCGATTCAAAACACGGTTGCAGGTACGAAAAAAACGGCATCTGTACGTTGGAACACCCAACAGTCTCAAACCAACTTTACGATTCCTGAGCTGCCTTATGGCACGCACAAAATCAAGTGGTTCGTGGAAGACGGTTGCGGCAACGAATCAATCTGCGAATACACATTCATCGTGAAAG
>JBAXTB010000352.1:0-6055 GCA_037130425.1 Bacteroidota bacterium | reverse complement strand
GCTATGTCAGATCGATATCGAGAAAAAACGATGAAATTTTGATGCGTTTACCCTGGCGGGGGATTGTGAGGGAAGAACGAAGACCACGCGCGGCGGAAAACCAACGTCACCCAATGATCCAAACGCCATACAAAGGCACATTGGTCATCCAGTCTTGTGCCCGGAAAGGGCTCATCGAACTGCGAATCGCCGTGGCCGGTTTGTATTTTTCTACAAAAACTTTCAAACTTTTGGACTTTAAATTTTCTTCCGCTTTTACTTCAATCGGGATGATGCCGTTTTGGGATTGAATCAAAAAATCAATTTCGGCAGTAGCGTTTGTGGCAGTCCAATAATAGAGTTCATGATTGATTTTCAATTGTTGCGCAACAAATTGTTCCGTCAGGGCGCCTTTAAATTCTGTCAAAATATTGTTTTTCTCAAGCAAGATTTTTGGGTCAATTTTGGCCAGCGCATTCAACAGACCGATGTCTAATAGAAACAATTTGAACACATCCATATCCGCATAAGCATTTAGCGGTATCGTCGGTTTTTCCACGAGACTCACTTTCAGTACCATACCGGCGTCGGAAAGCCAATTGATGGCCGTTTCAAAATCTTTTGCCCGTGCGCCTTTTTTGATTTGCCCATACATGAATTTTCGGTTCTCTTTTGCCAATTGGCTGATCAAAGTATGCCAGACTAACCTGATTTTCGGCACGATTTCTATGGGCGCATATTTCGCAAAATCGTTTTCGTAGCCGATCAAAATCTTTTCCTGGATAGCCCGAACTTCCCTTAAATCACCTTGCAGGATGTAAGCGTTCACCGCTTCGGGCATGCCGCCTATGAAGTAGTACAGCCTCAACAATTCCACCAATTTATCGTGAAAAACCTCGATTACCTGCCAGTTTTGGGCCTCCAGATGTTCTTTCAACAGGCTTTGTCCCACATTTTCCAAAAACTCAAAAAAACTGATCGGGTACATCCGCAGAAAATCCACTTTTCCAACAGGAAATGAGGTGTTTTTCTGCAACGAAACACCCAACAAAGAGCCTGCGGCGACGATGTAATATTCCGGGGCTTGTTCGCAAAAATATTTCAGCGCAGTCAGCCCTTTTTCCGCTTCCTGTATTTCGTCAAAAATGAGCAGTGTTTTGTCGCGCTGTATTTTGTGGTTGACTTCGATCTCTATGATTGACAGAATGCGTTTTATGTCAAAATCAGGTGCGAACAATGATTTTAGCCGCTCACTACCCTCAAAATTGAGATAAACAACTTGCTCGAATTCGTTTTTACCAAACTCCTTCATCAGCCAGGTTTTGCCGACCTGCCTCGCTCCCTGCAAGATCAAGGGCTTCCGGTTGGGGGCATTTTTCCAACTGACCAATGATTGATAAAGGTCTCTTTTCATTTTTAAAATTGATTTGGGGTCAAAAATACACTTTTTTAAACGAATAAATGTGGTTTTATACATTTATTCATTTGAAAAAATGTTAATCCGCCGCCAAAATACTGCTGCGGGGGATTGTGGAGGAAAGGAACGAAGACCGCACGCGGCGGGAAAACCACTGATATGTCGCATAGTTGGCTCTAAGTGTAAATAAAACCGAGTTAAAGCCAAGTATTGATCTTCTTTTGGCTTTAACCTGCTTTATCTTTGCTTAAAACTACAGATAAAGCGGGGTATGTTTTTCTATTCCGCTTTATCTGTATATATTTGCACAGATAAAGCAGAATAAACATGGAAAAAATCATTGGAAGGCATAAACAAATCGCCCAATTGGAATCAGCAATTGCTTCCGATAAGCCCGAAATGGTAGCCGTCGTTGGCAGAAGGCGTATCGGCAAAACGTTTTTGATTGGGAACGTGTATGAAAAACAATTGGTTTTTGAACTTACGGGCGTGCAGTTTGCGACTCAAAAAGAGCAATTGCAGATGTTTTGGGTACAATTGGCAAAATACTTTCCTTTGTACACAGCGCCCAATAAGCCGACATCGTGGTTGGATGCTTTTTTTATATTGAGCCAGGCGATTGAAAAATCTAATTTTAAAGAAAAGAAAGTCATTTTTTTTGATGAATTACCCTGGCTTGGAACAAAACGTTCAGATTTCCTGAAAGGTTTGAGTTGGTTTTGGAACAGTTGGGCGACTAAACAGCCCATCGTTGTAGTCATTTGTGGCTCAGCTGCTTCCTGGATGATTGGTAAAGTAATCAATGACCGAGGTGGATTACATAACCGCGTTACAAAACTCATTTACTTATATCCATTTACATTGGCAGAGACGGAGGCGTTTTTACAATCTCGTCAGATAAAGCTCAATCGCTACCAAATTGTCCAAATTTATATGACAATGGGCGGAATTCCAATGTATTTAGACCAACTTAAACCAGGGCTTTCGGCAGCCCAAAACATTCAAAATGTATGCTTTGAATCGGATGGTTATTTGAGATATGAATTTGACCGTCTTTTCGCCTCTTTATTTGACAACGCCGAAAATTATATCGCCATCGTAAAAGCGTTGGCGCAAAGAAAAATGGGGCTTACCCGTACTCAACTGATAGAAGCCACCGATCTTACCAATGGCGGTATGCTGACTGAAATCTTGAAGGAACTTTCTCAATCGGGTTTTATCGGAATTTACAACAGCCACGGTAAAAAAAGCAGGGAAAGCCTCTATAGATTGACGGACGCTTATGCGCTTTTTTACCTCAATTTTTTAGAACCCCTTGGCGAAAACGCCCATGTGGATTTTACCCGACTGAGCGAGTTGCCAAAATGGAAAGCATGGAGTGGTTATGCATACGAAAATATATGCCTGTATCACATTGACCAAATTAAAGAGAGCCTGAGCATCAAAGGGATGTACTCAACGGCATCGTCATTTTTTGCGTTGCCTAAAGATGGTTATCCCGGCACACAGATCGATTTGATCATCGACCGGAACGATCACTCCATGAATATCTGTGAAATCAAATTCAGTGAAAGCGATTATAATTTGACGAAAAAAGATGTGGATAACATCAACCTGAAAAAACAGATTTTTCGGTACCATTCCGGCACTAAAAAACACTTATTCACCACGCTCATCACGACTTTTAGCGTTGTCGAAAATGCCAATAAAATAAATAATGTGGATCAGGTTGTGACGATGGAGGGCTTGTTCCGGTAAACCGGCTCTCTTATGTAGTTATTAATTTCAACTGCAAGCGTTTTGCGCGCAGGATTTCTCCTTTGGGAAGATTTTTCATTCTATCCAAACGCGCTTGCATCAACGCAACAGCATCCTGTTCTCTGTCCTTCGTTGTTTCATATCTTGAGTCAATACCATATTCAGCATCAAGATTGATCATATTTTGTTTTTTAGTCATGGTCAAATTGATTAATCAAGTTTATGATTTCAGGAACTTCTAAGCTCAATGTCGTGCCGGTAACTTCTCGCCGTGTTTGTGTCTTTTCCGATCTGTAATATGGGATGTGGGTTAAAACTCGTTAAACAATTCACAATCAATCTGTTACAGGGTTTGGCCGCTCACGTTGCGTGCGCTTGGTCGAAAAAGACACAAGCGCGGCGGCGGGGGATTGTGGGGGAAAAAAAGCGAAGACCACGCGCGGCGGATTTAGTAGTCTAGATTATGCTTTTATTGACCATTTCATAGGGCTATCTACATTTTCTTTCTCTACTACCATTTTCAGGCCTTTCTTTTTTAAGTCAAGTTCGTAGTTCCAGTGATTTTCAATTTTAGGGCGTGGATTGAATTGATTGATTGGAAATATATCATCTATTTTCTTTAACTTTAATTTGTTTACTTCAATGATCTCAAATTTATATTGTGTTAGTCCTACTTCACAAAGCGTCCAAAAAGTTCCATCTTCCAACTTAAATATTGGTATTACGCTATTTTCGGTATTCTTATATGCGAACAATTCAACTACCTGCTCGTTTTTATTGAGTTTTCTGAATTTTTCAAGAGGAATTGTTTTTCCTTGTGAAATCAGTTCATTGTAGATAGTTTCTATATCAATACCATTTCTGTCAATAAATAGTTGCATTTTTTCATTAATAAGATCATTGATTGTTTCAAAAAAAACTTTCATTTCATCTAACTCAATCAATAGTTTATGCTGTTGGGTTTCATCATAAAATTCAACAGATCTATCCCACCAAAAAGAGTGCGCAAGAAAGTCCCTAATTTCGTGAAATTTATCAATCATTAGTAACTCTTCTTCTGAAAATATGTTTATGTCTTTAATTTCTCTTTTCAACTGCCCAAAAGTTAATGAGGCTTTTTCGTAGAGAATTTCATCATATCGTGTTTTTGTAATTTTATATTTATGATGGGAAGTAACAACCAAATTCATAAATCCTTTCTCTATCGTTTGTGCCATATACATAGTACTTCCATAATAGGCAAAAATTTCACGGACAATGTAATCTTGTTCAGTCATAACTTTTTCTTTTAGTTTGGTTTCTAACGACCAAGTATTTGCGAAGGCTAGATAATAGACTTCCATCAACGCTGGCTAACTGACGATGAATGTAAAAATAAAAGTTGATGATTTGGGAATTCCGTTAAACCCGAACAACGACAAAGCCTATCTGCAAATGGTGAAACACGGCTTATGTACGTCCTTTTTTTTACAAATACCTTTATTGTATGCTGTGCTTGCCTACTCCTCTGGATCAAACACCGATATTCGTCCTTCTAATTTTCTTATGTCTAACAACGCATGATGAAAATAATTTGGAGCAATTTTTTTTGAAAACAAATTTAGGAATCCAATATTTTCATTGTCTAGTTCAACTGCTAAGGCATCAAAGTCAAAATCTCTGATATTGTCAAAAATCCCTGCCTTTAGGGAAAGTCCGTTTGAAAAGTGCGTATTATATTTTGATGTTGAGAAATAGTCTATCAAAAGTGCTTCTGCAATTTTAGTTTGTTCGTCAATACCAGGCTTATACTCTGCAATCTTGATAAAATGTTCTTTGGCTGTTTCACCTCTGATTTCAGCAGATTCACCAATTTTAGAATTAGATATTGCACTCTTCTTAATCTCAAAGTTGTAAAGCAAAATCACTACTTCCTTGTTTGGCTCATCTCGAAGTACGTCAGCTAATATTTTTTCTAAAGTTGTATGACCATTAAGTCTGTCTATAGCACAATCAGCAGTTCCTTTACCAATGTATAGTACTTCATGATTAGATACCTCTGCAGGTATCCCCTCTAATAAATGCACAAAATTAGAGATTAGCATGTTGACAATTAAATTATTATCTTTGTCATAATAATGAATCGATGTGTGAGGAAACTTAGATACTTCTACCTTTCCTCCGAATCTTTTAACTAACCCTTTTGGAGTATTTACCTTTTTTCTATACTCTCTATCATTTATTCTATAATTAATATCAAATTGACAATAATCTTCATATTGTTCAAACGATTCTGGAATTATTGTAATAATAGGTCTACTGCAAATTAAATATATCATGCAACTTCTAACCCTATCGAGCAAATCTGAAGGCGGGTTTAGTGCTTCTTCTCTATCGGCAAAACGAAACATAAACCTGTCATAAGAAATGAATCGTAAAAGAAATGAACTGTAATATTTAGTTGGTTTCATATTTTTAGATTGTTGAGGAAGCATTGCATATAAGGCTTTTGGGGATGGCAATATGACATAATTGCTCAAATGTTTGTATTGCACTGTCCACCCAGTAACGAAAAGCCCGTGTTAGTGGTAAATTATTTAATTGGTTCTCGGTGAAGTTTAAAATTATTGGTCTGATTATCAATTATTATTTCTCCTCCAGTATTGTCTACCCAATCATTAATGATAGCATTGAATTCAAATAAACAGTCAAGGTATAAATCAATTCTATTTGGATTTATTTTATAATAGTTCAATTGTTTGGCTGCTTTGTCCAAATAAATAAAATCTCCAAAATCTTGCACGGCAAACTTACCTTTATCACTGGGCAATCCTAAGATATATCTATCTGGTTGATGAGAATTCCTCTCACTAATTTCAGTCGCTTTAAGTGAGATATATAATTTTTCATTTTCTTTTAAAT
>JBAXTB010000351.1:0-6065 GCA_037130425.1 Bacteroidota bacterium | reverse complement strand
TTTGGGCCGTTAAATTTGTGGTGTTTTTAGGCAAAAGCGTAACCGTTGTAATAACTGTACTGTCGCAGCCAAACTGGTTTGTCAAATGTTGGGTGAAAACGCCCGCTGACGTTGGGTCGCAGGTTTGGGCCGTTAAATTTGTGGTGTTTTTAGGCAAAAGCGTAACCGTTGTAATAACCGTACTGTCGCAGCCAAAATGGTTTGTCAAATGTTGGGTGAAAACACCCGCTGCCGTTGGGTCGCAGGTTTGGGCTGTTAAATTTGTGGTGTTTTGGAGCAAAAGCGAAACGGTCGTAATAACCGTACTGTCGCAGCCGAAATGGTTTGTCAAATGTTGGGTGAAAACGCCTACCGCCGCCGAATCGCAGGTTTGGGCTGTTAAATTGATCGTATTTTTAGGCGAGAGCATGACCGTCGTAATAACGGTACTGTCGCAGCCGAAATGATTGGTTAAATGTTGAGTAAAAACGCCTGCCGCCGCCGAATCGCAGGTTTGGGCTGTTAAATTGACCGTATTTTTAGGCGAAAGCATGACCGTCGTAATAACGGTACTGTCGCAGCCAAACTGGTTGGTCAAATGCTGGGTGAAAACGCCTACCGCCGTCGAATCGCAGGTTTGGGCTGTTAAATTTGTGGCGCTTTTAGGCAAAAGCGTGATTGTTGTAATAACCGTGCTGTCGCAGCCGAAATGATTGGTAAAATGTTTGGTGAAAACGCCTACCGCCGTCGAATCGCAGGTTTGGGCCGTTAAATTTGTGGTGCTTTTAGGCAAAAGCGTGATTGTCGTAATAACGGTGCTGTCGCATCCAAAATGATTGGTAAAATGCTGGGTAAACACGCCTGCCGCCGCTGGATCGCAGGTTTGGGCTGTTAAATTTGTGGTGCTCTTTGGTAAAAGCGTAACAGTCGTAATAACGGTACTGTCACAGCCGGAATGATTGGTAAAATGCTGGGTAAAAACACCCGTTGCCGCCGGATCGCAAGACGTTTTGGCGATGTTAGAGAGGCTGGGTTGCGATAAAGTTACGAGGGTTGTGGCAGTACCGGTGCAGCCGCCCGTACCAGTTACGGTCACTTTGTAAACGCCTGCCGCAAGGTTCGTCACGTTTGGAATGCTTACATTTTGGCCGCTTTGCCCAAAACTGTTTGGTCCCGACCATTGATAGGTATTGCCGCCACTCGAACTCAATTCGAGGGTTTGACCAATGCAAATTGGGCTGTTATTGGCCGCCGTCGGCGTCACAACATAGGGCGTGACTGTCACGGAATCGGTGACGACGCAGGTGGGCGAAAAAACAATGTCGTCAATGGCAAAATCATTGCCCGGCATCTGAATATTAATGTCGCGGATACAAATCGTGGCCGTTGTGGCCGCTCCTGAATTCCACAGCACAAAAAAGTTTTTCCAAACGCAAGGCGTATTTAAAGCTACATTCCCGCTGCCGACCGAACTGCCATTTATGTTAAATTGGATATTGCAAGGCCCGTTTGGATCAACAGAGGCCACCCAGACAGAAAAGGCATACTCTGTGTTTGGCGTGACTGGAATGGTTTGGCACCAGGCGTTTTGGTTGGCAGTGGTGGCGCCATTGAGGAGCATCATGTTGCCGGAGCCGGAAGTGTGGTCGCCGCAATTTTGCCAGTTTACATGCATGGGCGCGGGAGCGGCGCCAACCGTGTATTGCCCTTCGTTGAGCTGATTTGCGGGAATGCTCGGACTACCATTATAGGTATAATTGGTCGTAAAATCAGTATTACCAGATTCAAAATTGCCGTTTGTAACCAAATTAATATTGTAATTGATGCTTTTTGCATTCAAAACGTATGTCGTTGGCACACTGACTGTTGCGGTGGTGCTCAAAGAATTAGGAGCGGAAAGTCCTGTCGTAGGCGTCCAATAACTTGAAATTGTTGTTCCTGTTACGGTTCCGGACAACTGAAACGTAGCAGGTATCGTACATTTGAATTGGTCAGGGCCTGCATCAACGGTTTGGTTGCATTGAGCGTGAAGTTGGGAATTCAAAACAGCAAGGAGGAAAAGGATCGTAACGGTTTTATTCATAGACCAAAGTTTAAGACATAATATTGACGGTATTTACTTGTTATTCCTTCTCGAATTAGAAAATATTTTTGAAGCAATGCTGTTTTTTCGCGCCAGATGGTTTTACCCTTACCTTTGTCCGCTATGTCCAAACACTACCTTTTGTTTCTGCTTTTCCTGTTTGCCGGGCTTATCCCGGCCAGCGCACAAACCAGCACTTTTGATACGGACAATGAAAATTGGGGCGCTTCCGGAGACCCCACAAACCCGCTCGCCTTTTGGATCAACGCAGGCGGTAATCCCGGCGGGTTTATCCGCGTTACCGATGCAACGCTTGGCGGCACCTGGTATTTTGATGCGCCGCTCAAATTTAGGGGCAGTAAATGCGACGCCTACGGCAAGTATTTGCGTTATGATGAAATGACCAGCGACACATCGGGGCAACAACAATTCGGCGGCAGCCCGGATGTAGTGTTGGTCGGCGGCGGTTTTACCTTAGTTTTTGACAATGCTTATAATCCGGGTTTGGAATGGACGCATTATGACATACAATTATTGGAAACGGCGGGCTGGCGTTTGAACAGCATCAGCGGCTCGGTGCCAACGCAGGCCGAATTTCAAGCGGCGCTTTCCAATATTACAGCCTTGCGCATTCGCGGCGAGTACCGCGCGAAGGCGGACTTCGGGGGATTAGACAATGTCATTTTGGAATCCGATTTTAGGTTTGATCTGGATGGCGACGACAGTTCGGGGGCGCTTTACGGTGATTTTAAAAGTGATACGCTTTGTTTTCCAGGGGGTGGGGTAGTGGACGAAGATGCGATTTTGGTTTCTGACGTAAATATTGATTCGATTCGGGTGCGCTTGTTGGCGCCAAAAGGGCAGGAAGACATGATTCTTGACGCGTTGCCCCCCGGTATTCAGGTAAGAACTACGGCACAAGGTTGGATTACACTGGTTAACTATGGCAGCGCGACAGCGGCCGATTTTTTAACAGCATTAAAATTGGTATCATTTAGCGATGCCTTGCCCGGCACCGGCGGTACGCGCACGGTGGAGATACGCGTGTACGGGAGTTGCGGGGTATTGGGCAGCCAGTTTGCTACGTTGCCTATTTTTCCAAAGCCTTTTGCGGGCATGGACGGAGACACCTCGCTGTGCGCGGGTGCGCGGGCGGTAGATTTGGCAAATGTGCTGGGCAATGCGGCGCAAACGGGCGGCATTTGGAAGCCGCAACTAATTTCCGGTACGGGCATGTTCGATCCGGATCGGGACAAACCCGGTTTATACACCTATATTATACCGAATGGAACGGTGTGTCCGGCGGATACGGCGCTTGTGGAAGTCATGGTGACCCCTGCGTTTGTGTTGCCCGCAGATACGACGCTTTGTGATAATTTGCCATTTACCTTAAACGTTCCGGCGGGATTGACAGACTGGGTTTGGTCAAACGGTAGCCGACAAACGCAAATAACCGTCACAGAACCAGGTATTTATGCTCTGAGTGGCCATCGGGGCGAATGTGTTTTTGAAGACAGCCTGCGGGTCGATTATTACACTTGTCAGGAATGTAAATATTTTGTGCCCAACATTTTTTCGCCCGACGATGACGGCGAAAATGATCGTTTTGGCGTGTTTTTTCCTTGTCATTGGTTTCAATTCCGCTTGGAAATCTTTGATCGCTGGGGAAATTTGGTTTTTGCTGCCGATAAACCGGAGTCGAATTGGGATGGCCAGTTCAGGGGCAAACCCGTGGGCGCGGGCGTGTATGCGTGGCGTTTGAGTTGGGAAGGCGAACTTTTGGGCGCGCGGAAGCAGTATCGGCAAAGCGGTGATGTGACGGTTTGGAAGATAAAATAGCATGAAGCATCCCTTAAATATTTCAAAATCAAGCCGCTTATCCGTTTCAGAGACCGTAAACTTGGCGTACCTTTGCGCCCGCTATGCTGAGTTTGAACAATATATACGTCCAATACGGGAATCGTATCCTGCTTGATTACGTCAATTTCGTCATCAAACCCGGAGAACGGGTAGGTTTGGTTGGCCGCAATGGCGCGGGCAAATCCACCTTGATGAAGATTATTGCCGGTGAAATGTCGCCGCAGGAAGGAAATGTGGTTTGTCCGTCCCATTTTACCATTGGGTACCTGCACCAGGATATGTTGCTGCCCAAGGGCAAAACGGTGATTGGCGAAACCATGACCGCCTTTGCCGAGGTACTTGAACTCGAAAAACGCCTCCGTGAAATTGAGCAAGAGTTGACGGTACGGGAAGATTATGAATCGGAAACGTACCACGCGATCATTGAGGAAATGGGCGATATTACCGAGCGTCTGCACCACTTGGGGCACCATACCAGTCAGGCCGACGCGGAAAAAGTGTTGTCGGGCCTTGGTTTTAAGCCATCGGATATGTTCCGACTGACCGACGAATTTTCGGGCGGCTGGCAAATGCGGATTGAATTGGCCAAAATGTTGTTGCGCGAGCCGGATTTGTTGCTCCTTGACGAACCGACCAATCACCTCGACATTGAAAGTATCTTGTGGCTGGAAGACTTTTTGAACAGTTACCAGGGCATGGCCATCATCATCTCGCACGATAAGCGGTTTTTGGACAATGTGACCAACCGTACGGCCGAGATTATGCTGGGTAAAATCAACGATTACAAGGCGGCTTACTCCAAATATGTGGAATTGAGCCAGGAGCGCCGCGAACAAATGTCGGCCGCCGCTGAAAACCAGCAACGCGTTATTGCCGACAAAGAACGCACCATCGCGCGTTTTGCGGCCAAGGCATCCAAGGCCAAAATGGCGCAGTCGATGCAAAAACAGCTCGACAAAATGGATCGTATCGAATTGGATGACCGCGATACGGCGACCATGATTATTCGATTCCCGGAGCCGCCGCGTTCGGGTGAAGTAGTGGCTAAAGCGGAGCATTTGAGTAAAAGTTATGGCAAAACAACGGTGCTTGAGGAGGTAAATTTTGAAATCCTGCGCGGCGAACGCATCGCTTTTGTGGGCCAAAACGGGCAGGGAAAAACGACTTTGGCTAAAATTATTTGCGGTTTTGAGCCTGCTACCTCCGGCGAGGCTGCTTTGGGTTACAACATTCATTTGGGCTATTATGCTCAGAATCAGGCAGAAACGCTTGATCCGAAGATTACCTTGTTGGAAACCATGGAAAAATATGCGCCACCGGAAATGCGTACCAAATTGCGCAGTATCCTGGGGGCTTTTTTGTTTAGCGGCGAGGATGTGGATAAGAAAGTGGTGGCCCTTTCCGGGGGCGAGCGCGCGCGCTTAGCCTTGGCTTGTATGTTGCTCCGGCCCATCAATTTCCTGATTCTTGACGAACCGACGAACCACTTGGACATGTTGTCGAAAGACGTGCTTAAACACGCACTGCTTCAATTTGAGGGCACGCTGTTGGTGGTAAGCCACGACCGGGAATTTTTGAGCGAACTGACCACCCGCACCATTGAGTTTAGAGACCATAAACTGACGGAATACTTAGGCGATGTAAACTATTTCCTCAATAAGCGCAAGTTGGACAACATGCGGCAGGTCGAAATGCGCACGACGCAGGCGGCTGCCCATGCAGCGGCAAAAGCGCTCAATCCGGAGGAAAAGAAGCTGCTGCAACGGGCCGTGCAGAAATCGGAAAAGCGGATTGCCGAACTGGAAACGGAAATTAAGATCGTTGAAGTTAAAATGGCCGACCCAAATTTTTACGGCAAACCGGACTCCGACACGGTGATGAAAAAATACGGCGAACTAAAAGCCTCGCTTGAACAAGTGTATAAAGAGTGGGAATTGGCGGTGGAGGAATTGGGTTAATTCGGTTTAAACATTGAATGCACGAGTCTTAAGCATGATATTTTTCGCCTGATAGCAGGCTGCTGTGTTTATAGCATAAATACTATACCATTGTGTAGTATTTGTCAGATGCCATATTACAGGTATCAATTAATTTCACCAAGCCAAATATTATTTTGAAAAAGCAAATACTCATCAGATGACTC
>JBAXTB010000350.1:0-6072 GCA_037130425.1 Bacteroidota bacterium | reverse complement strand
CAATCAGCGCTCAGTATGACAATTAATGCTGCCTTTCAGGCGGCGTTTAGTATAATTAATCGCAATAGCTGGAAGAAACGCGAATTTGATAGTTGGTATCTCCATTGAGGTTTTCAAATCGAGCCGTGTTTCCGACCGTAATGACGGATCCGGCAAAGAAATTTGAATCCTTGTCCAGGATTTGCGCATGATATTTGAAAACTCCCTGTACCGGCGTCCAAGTCACAGCGATGAAATCAGTGCCGAGCGCTGTGATGGTTACCGATGCGGGCATAGGCCCCGGACATATTGAACTGTCGGGCATGCAGGCGTAGGTCTTGCGCGCACTTAAGGTGGTAGCGAATGTTTTTGCGGGGGATAGTACGGATAAAAAGCAAATTGCCGCCAATCCGTTGAGCAGTGTTTTTTTCATATTTGACTTATATTTAATAAAATATTTATGATGCGTCAAATATCCAATGGATGAAATTATCAGGCGCGCTCAACCTCATAACTACCCTCATTTTCGCGATAACTGTTGCGGATCAGCATATAAGTCTAATTTTCTTCCGAGGGTGTATCAAAAGTCGTTTTTTACCTTGCAAGAGGATGATTCGCAAAATATTATACCGATGACCGAGCGTATTGTCGGCGTGAATGCGAGTCACACCGACAATTAGGCACGATCTGTGCTTTTTATTTGGCGAAAAAATCTCACGTTATCTTATGATACACCTTCAAGGGCAGACTAACAATCGTTTCTCATTACGGCAAATTACGCTTGTAACGCTACTGTTGATATTAAGTAATTGTGCCTACAAAAACATCCCCGAAAAAACCAATATAACCGACAAAAATGGGTTAAAACAAGGTATTTGGATTGAATCAAATATTGAAAATGATGAGGAGCGGATCAGCCTTAAATATTATAAAAATAACGTTTTAAATGGCCATTATCGGGAATTCTTTCCTGATGGGATATTGGCAGGGAAAGGGGAATATAAAAATGGAATTCAAATTGGCCGGTGGGAATATTTTTTGCAAAATGGGACGATGATTAGTTGGCAAGTTTTTGATAAAAAAGGACAGGAACTTGAGATCGGAAGGATAAACCCTGTATGGTAAATTGAGAGGTCCAAGCGCGGCTGCAGGGCTTCGAGCCTTAGAAAGTGAAAACTTCGGACGTCAGCGGAAGACTTATGAAAGCAAAACTTCATCCATTAACAATATAGCATTATGAAACGAATATTGCTTTTTTTATTTTTAGGGCTTGGCTATACTAAACACTTATCAGCCAATCGGACAATGTAATTAACTTAAGGATTTAAGATTACATGATTTAAGATTACATGATTTAAGATGTAGTCGCGTATTTCTGGTTATTGTGGTTGCTTCATTCGTATTTATAACGGAAATGGGCGCTTACGGCAAAGGATTGGCCTTTCGAAATGCTAAGCGTTACCGCGCCATCTAAAATCTTAAATCATGTAATCTTAAATCTTAAATCCTTAAGTCGGTGGCGGATTCAATTAAAGCCGTTTTGTTTACTCACAGGTTTTTCTGAAAATGAAACCCGATCATTTTAAAGCCCTGGTTCATCCAAAACCGGATGCCGTCGTTGTTGACCACATAGCAATTCAACTCAGAGGCGACGCAGCCTTTTAAGCGGCCGTACTCATAAATCCATTGCATCAGTAACTCGCCAATGCCCTTTCCCCGGTAATCCGGATGGATGATGACATTATCGGGTTCGATATGTTTACCCACATAGTATTTGGTGAGGGTCCAAAGACCTGAGATACCGATGAGTTTCCCTTGGTCGTACACGCCTACACATTCATAGCCTTGCTGGATCATGTCATCCAGCCTGGATTTGAGTATTTCTTCGTCGATTTTGCTGTTTAGCAGTTGAAGAAACGGGATAATGGTATGCATGGATTCGTTTGAGATGAGGGATAGTTGGTACATAATCATTGTGTGTTAATGGCAGCATTCAACGAAAACGCTGCTATTTTTAAGCAATCGTTTTTCACACAAATAACCCTAAAATCTGTGAAAATCTGTGTTATCTGTGGTGACTTATTAAAGTACCCACCACAGATTACACAGATTTACACGGATTAACATAATTTAAAATAAACTATATAAAACATTTATTCCTTCACCCAACTTTTCGTCAGCAACTGCGCGCCATCCATAAGCGTAAGTTGGTACACGCCCGCCGCCAATCGATCCACGGGAATCACAAATTCATTTTCGCCTGCTTGCGGTTCCAATTGCTGAGATTGCATGACGCGCCCCGAAGCATCCGTGATGAAACAGTTAAGCATACGACCGCCGGTTTCCATGGAAAATGCAAGGCGCAACTGATCTGTGGCCGGATTTGGGCCAAGGGCGCTCAGCACCAGTCCTTTCGGAGCATCCGGTGCGGTAAAGGCGCTGGTGGTGCCCGTCGAAATGAAATTGACCGATTTCGTTACCGCTGATTCAGTAATTATAGTATCAATGCCCGGAAAACGCGTCTCACTAATGGTATGGATATACGAAACCGAAATAATCGCGCCGGGTTGATTGGGCGCTAACCAGTCGTAGGTCAGAATATCCGTATGGTTGATGAGTTCGTTGCCGAAAAAAGAACTGGAATCCGTTTGTACAGTGATTGCTTTAATCCGCATGGCGTTGGGAAAGGTACCCAGCGGCGTGGTCAAAGTACCATAAGCATCGTATTTAATCGTGCGCGAACCCGTGGATGTAAACGGAAATCCGGTACCCGCATCGGTCGTGTAAGCAAAGGTTTCATTGTAAGTGCCGTTATAATTCGTCGGGTACTTGAGTTGCGCATCCGGGTTGGAGTAATCAACCACGTACTGGTTGCTTCTGAAGCCGAGCAGCACGTATTGATTGGCTTCTTTGCGCGCGTACGCATACAACGCCGTATCGGCATCGCCCACTTTGGTGACTAAGTTGGCCGTTGGGAAACTGCTCGCATACGGCGTACCTGCGGGCGCGAGGTAGCGGGTGACCGGCGGCTGACTCAGCGGCACCAGAGAACTAAAATTCCAGGTCAAATTGGCGCCAGGATTGCCGGGTTGTACACTATTCGTGTCCGCCGAGGCGTTGTACACCACGACGCCGACGTTCGGCACGACGTTACCTTGCAAAATGGGTTGGGCAAACAGGGTGCGGGTTGTTACGGCGAGCGCAAACATCAAAAGGAGTCTTTTTGTCATGTTGGAATGATTTTGTGAAAGGTTGGTGGTTTGAATGTGATGAGGGTTGAACGGAGGAATGGGGAGGATAGTTCCCGGGAGGGGGGATTTAACAGGAGGGATTTGTATGGTAGGACTTGTGATTCCCAAAAATCAACCGGCATTTAACATTTTAAAGTTTAGGGATTATAAGGATAAGGAGTAGATCCGACCTTAAGGTTGTTGCTCGGAATTTAAGTTTTTTCGAAAAAGACTTTGCTACTTCATCGAATTAACTTACTATTGCCCGTCAAAACTATTTAAGCCTAAACTTTAAAACCATGTTTTCCAAATAAATGGAAAGTAATCCCATTCTGAATGCTCCCTATCTCGAACCACGCTGGCACTATGCCACGGATTTGCAGGGCAACCTCAATTACGAAGACATCCGGAAAGACCGTCGGGTGTTTGATCCGAATTTGAGTGGATATTCTATGCCCGTCATGCGGCAAAAACAAGGCAGCCTGATTGAAGTCAACGAACTTGCACAGGAATACGGCACACACCTGATTAATTTACTAAGAACAGAAGTTGGAAACTGGCGAAAAGCGGCCTACCCGGACACTACCGGCGCGACGCGCGACCTATTGCGTTATTGGTTTCTCAACCCGGAACGCCATGCCACCCGCAGCTTGTTTTTCGCGCAACGCGAGGCGATCGAAACGGCCATTTGGTTGAATGAGATTGCGCCTAAAAGCAATGCCGGCAACCATATTCTCAATAAATTAAGGGAATCTCTGGCATCCGCAGACGATGTATTGCCGCGTATATGTATGAAAATGGCCACAGGAACAGGAAAAACTGTTGTGATGGCGGCCCTTATTTTATACCACTATTTTAACAGGCAAGAATACCGCCAAGACACGCGGTTCAGTGATTATTTTTTGCTTGTGGCGCCGGGAATTACGATCAAAGACCGGCTCGGCGTACTCTATGTTGACAACACTACCCACGATAAAAACAAAGCCAAAGACTACTACCGCGAACGGGATTTGGTACCGCCGCGATTTGAACGCCTGCTGGACGGACTAAATGCCCGGCTCGTTATAACCAATTACCATGCTTTCGAACCCAAAACCCTGCAAGGCAATAAACGCAGCGTGTTTGATGGGAAACTCGGTCCCGATGGAAAAAAACAGGAGGGCAAAGAGGAAATGACCCAGGTAATCAAGCGATTACTTAAAAATTTCAAAAAAGGAAGCCGTTTGCTGGTCATCAACGACGAAGCGCATCACTGCTATTTGCCGAAAGAAAAGGAAAAAACTAAATCTGATGCGCCGGCTGATGAAAATGCCAAAGAAGAGAACGAACGCGCGGCGGTCTGGTACACGGGTCTTCGTGAAATCGGTAAACAGTTCCAATTGCGGGCAGTGTATGACCTGAGCGCTACACCTTATTATTTGAGCGGCAGTGGTCACCCCGCCTATACCTTGTTCCCTTGGATTGTCAGCGACTTTGGATTGACAGATGCCATCGAAAGCGGATTGGTCAAAATCCCGTTTCTTCCTGAATTTGACAATACGCAGGAACTTACGCCTGTATTACGCGACCTGTACGCGCATGTGAAAGACGAATTGCCCAAAAAGGGCGCAGGGAAACAACGCGCTGAAGCCAAAAAAGAAGGAAAAGTGCTTGGTGAAGAACGACCCCATTTGCCGATGATCGTTCAAACGGCGCTGGATCAGTTTTTCAACCATTACAAACAATACGAGGCCGGTATCCGGGCGCATGGCGAGCGAGGCTCTGATATGTTTACCGAACCGCCCGTGTTTATTGCCGTATGCAACAACACGAATGTCAGCAAAGAAATTTACAAGCATATCGCCGGTTATGAATACATCACGGAGAACGGCGAAACCGCCAACATGCCGGGCAAATGCGACCTGTTCAATAACTATGAAGAATACGGCGGACATTGGCGCGCCAAACGAAGGCCGCCAACCCTTTTGATTGATTCAGATGCGCTTGAAAATTCCAATCAGATCAATGATGATTTTAAAAAGGTATTTGCGCCTGAAATTGAAGCATTTAAGCGCGATTACCGGCAGCGCCATCCGGATAAAAGTGTAGAAAACCTGACCGACGCGGATATGTTGCGCGAGGTTGTAAATACCGTAGGCAAACGCGCCCAACTCGGCAGCCATATTCGTTGTGTGGTAAGTGTAAGTATGCTTACGGAGGGCTGGGACGCCAATACCGTTACGCACATCATGGGCTTGCGGGCATTCGGCAGCCAGTTGTTGTGCGAGCAGGTGGCCGGGCGCGCATTACGCCGTAAACAATACGTGCCGGTATTGTACCATGAAAGTGTAGTTGACGGCAAGCCCGTGTGGAAAGCCGTGGCACCGAAAGACGAACACAAGTACAACCCGGAGCACTTGGTGCTCAAATTTCCGCCGGAATACGCCCATATTATCGGGGTACCGTTTAAGTTGTTCAAGGGCGGCGCTACGGAAGCCCCGGCGCCGGTGGACCACACCATTGTAAAAGCATTGCCGGAGCGCCAGGAAACGTATGAAATATTATTTCCCAACCTCGTCGGTTACAAATACGAACTCAGCGGCGAAACCATTCACGCCGATTTCAGCGAATTGCCCAATTTTGAGGTGGAAGCCTGGAAAATCCCCTTGCGCACCATTCTCGGCAGCGCGTTTACGGGCGACAAGGCAGAAATGCAAGTAAAAGACGCGTTGGAGCACCGTGAACAGGAAATCTTTTACGCGCTCACCCGTAATTTGATCCGCTTGTATTTTAACGACGCGGAAACGGGCAAACAATTTCACCTGTTCGGCCAACTCAAAACCATCGTGGCTGATTGGTACCGCGACAAGGTGATTGTACGCGG
>JBAXTB010000035.1:0-25580 GCA_037130425.1 Bacteroidota bacterium | reverse complement strand
GGAGATGTTTTACGCGAATTAAGCGACGCCTGTCGACGACACGGGCTGAAATTTGGCGTGTATCTTTCCCCATGGGATCGCAACCACCCGAAATACGGCACGCCCGAATATAACGACGTGTATGCCAATACCTTAACGGAGTTGTTGACAGCTTACGGCGATTTGTTTGAAGTATGGTGGGACGGCGCAAACGGCGAAGGGCCAAACGGCAAAAAGCAAGTGTACGATTTTCATCGTTTTGAAAAGTTGGTTGCAAAATACCAACCCAATGCAGTGATTTTCAGTGACATTGGTCCGGGCTGTCGTTGGGCCGGAAACGAGCAAGGCACGGTGAATGAAACAAACTGGTGTATGTTAGATACGGCAGGTTTTGGCCGCGGGGCTACCGGACCGCCATCGGAAACACTTCAAACCGGGCAGGAAAATGGCGCCAATTGGATACCCGCCGAATGTGATGTAAGCATTCGTCCAGGCTGGTTCTATCATTCAGAGGAGGACAATCAGGTGAAGTCGCCGGATCAGTTGTTTGAAATTTACCTGAAATCAATTGGTCGAGGCGCCAACCTAATCCTGAATGTACCACCGGATATGAATGGCAGAATCCACGCTTCCGATTCTACAGCACTGGTTGCTTTTGGAAAAAAACTGAACAGCGCTTTTACAACAAATTTAGCAAAAAACAAAAAATTAAAGGGAAATCTCCTTGATTTTGGTAAGCAAACCAGTTTCAATACTGTGATACTTAGGGAAGGCATTTCAAAAGGGCAACGGGTAAAATCGTTCAAAATTCAGGCTTTCCAACATGGGGAATGGCAGGATATTGTTCAGTCGACCACAATTGGATCTAAAAAAATACTTAAATTTAAGGACATTAAAACACAAAAGATCAAAATTATTTGGCTGGCTTCAAACGGCGATCCAATTATTAAAGGCATTGAAGTTTACAAAATATAGCATAAAAAAACCGTATGCCGCTTAAGGTGGGGCATACGGTTGTGTGACATTTGGCATTTCATGGATGAAAAACGAATACGAGAAATCATTCTTTTGATGGCTCCGTATTGTCATTCTTGAATCCGTAAAAAGCAGTTGCTGATAGTGTAAAAAAGATTAATAGGTAAGTAGTAGCCATGGGTAGAAGATGATTAATAATGAATGACGTGTGTTAATTTGATTAAAGATCATGCCACAAAGGAATTGGTTTTATGTAAACCTAAGGGTATGAGTTTTATTAAATGAAGTTGAAGTTTTAGTCGGTGTTGAGAACTTTTATGATTTTACCTCCGGAAAATAAGATTGAAAATGATGAAAAAAAACAGGATCGACCTAACTTTAGTGTTTGATCGATCCTGTTTAAAAAAAGTGGTTTGGATAAACTACTTACACAAAGGTAAGCAATTATTTTATAACTACCAACTGTGTTTGTGCAACGCCTTGCGCGCCGTTCAATACAACGCGGTAGCTGCCGGCAGGTAAACGGTTTGCATCAATCTGTGCAACATGTTGACCGGCAACGAGTTCGCCCAGGTTTAATGACTGAACCAATACGCCTTGAAGGTTCAACACATTCATTTGGATCGTCTGTGTTTTTCCCAAATCAAAACGTACTTCTGCTGCATCACGCGCCGGATTCGGCTGAATGGTGAAGCTGTTCAGGTCAAGTGCTTCGTGTGTAGCAACTGGCGAAGAGGAAACGTTGATGTTGTCGAGGTAGAGGTTGTTGCCATAGCCGCTACGGCCTTCAAAGCGGATGATCACGGTTTGGCCGGCATAAGCGCTCAAATCAATCGTGTTACTTTTCCATTTTGAAGCTGTAGGTGTAAAGGCTGTAGTTTGGGCTGCTGCTGTAGCCAATCCTGTTCCCCATTTGTTAAGCAGATCCGTCCATGTTGCACCGCAGTCAGAAGAGATAGCGATGTTTAAGCTATCTACAAATGTAGCGTTGTAATAAGTATAAGCATAATCATATTTCAGATTATTCGTAAGCGTTGCGTCCGACGGAAGCGTGATTTGCGGCAAATACATCTCAATTCTTTGTGCTGGCAAGTTGAAAAAATCAGCCTTCAGAGACTTGCTGCTTGTACCAAAGCCACCTGGAGCCGAAGCGGTCCAACCGTTTGAAATTGCATTTACTATTCCCCAGTTAGCAGGCGGAAAAGTTGTAGTTTGGAAACCTTCGGTTAAAGGAATTGGCGTATTTACATACAATGCATTATTAACTTGAGAAATAATGTTAAGCTGTGTAAGTTGCTCACCATTATTAGTCGTTACAATTTTAGTTGCAAAAGTATGTGGACCTGTTGCTGTGAAGTTCGAAACAGGAAACGTTACAATCGCGGATTCGTCTTTTGCGACGTTACCTACCCAATTATAAATCTGAGATGCTGCACCATCAACAGAATATAAAAATGTTACATTCGTAAGGGGATTGGTATTACCGTTCAAGATTGTAACTTGAGGCGCTAAGGAGTTTTGGCAGGTAATTTGGTTAACGCCACCACTCAAGGAGGCTAAGCCATCAATAAAGTTTGTATTGGGCTTTGAAAGTTCCGATTGCCAAACTTGTTTTGTTGCATCATCTTGCAACCAAACAGCAGCTTCAACCTGATTCAGGTTATAATAATTTTGCAGCGGCCAAGCAAAAGTAAAGTTTTTGGTCTCACCTGCTGCGAAATTACCTGTTGCAGTTCCATTTGCATCCGGCAACATCTTTTTCATTACATTGTAGAAATCAAGTTCTCCATTGGTACCTGGAGGAGTCAGGAAGTTCAATTCTGCTTCTGTAACGCCAACACGCAACATCAAAGTGCCTGTAAGTGCCTGAGAAGAGGAAACAGCAACAGAGATCAACACTGAATCTTTGTCAGGAGTAACTGTGTGATTAACAACAATCGTCACCGGCGTCAGTGTGTTATAAGCCGAATCAATCGTTAGGGCATTATAAGACGTCATTGGGAATACTTCGCGAGTACCATTTTGACGGCCGTTTGGAACGCCGGTAACGGCATAGTAATCTACCCGTGCTTGCACATCATCCGGATTGTGCAGGTTCATCGGATCATAGCCAGGCCAGCTGGTTTGGTACTTGATCGGCGTCAAATGCTGTGCATTATCAGCCAGTGTTTGGTTAAAAGTAGGGTTTTGGGCAGCACATGGCGGGCAAGACGCCTGTGTGAATTCTTCAATGAGCACACGACGGGGTACTAAACCGGTCTGTGCCCACATTGGCAGGGTAAGGGCTACAGCAAGAAGTGTAAAGAGTTTCCTTAGCATAAACAAACATTTTTAATTGGTGAAAACGTGGGCAAAAGTAAAAAATGCGACGTGTATTTTCCCAATTTAAGAGAAAAATGTTGTGATATTGCATTTTTCAGCAAATTTGATTTTTTGACGAAGGCTCTAAATACCTGTTGAAAATCAGTACAGGCGCTTATTATTCAATATTCAAGGAACTTATATGCCCTCAATTTGTTTTTTGGCTGTAAATTAACCCCGATTTTGAAGAAGATTTTTAAGTATCATTTGGACTATTTTGCCCATCACCGCTTCCGTTTAACCCTTCAGTTTTTTGTCACACGTTAGTCATGCATTTTGAACCGAAAGACGTATACCGTAAACTTGAGTTTGATAAAATTATAGAACTTCTTGAAAAAGAAGCACTTACCGATATGGGCCGCGATGAACTTCATCAAATCAGCCCCTCTATTCGTTTTGATGAAATTGACCTTCAACTGCGTGAAGTGCGAGAATACAAACTCGCGCTCGAAAAAAATGATCGCTTTCCATTAGAAACATTTGCCGACATACGCCCCGATTTGCGTATGTTGGAAATCGAAGGATACACGCTTCAGGCAAGTTCTTTCCAACAAATCCTGCATATCCTGCTGATTATGCGGGATATTTTCAAGTATTTTGGATCCGGCCCTAAAAAGGAAATTTACCCAAAACTGTACGAGATTATTCGACCGCTAAGCTTCGATGACGGCCTCGTGCGCGCTATCATGGGCGTATTTGACGAAAAAGGAGAAATCCGCCCCGACGCTTCCCCCGAACTCATGCGGATTCGAAGAGAAGTACAACAAAAAGTGCGCGAACTCGATGGACGTTTTCGCCAAATTATTCAGGAATACCGCGCAAAAGGCTGGTTATCAGATACTCCCGAAAGTTTTAGAAATAACCGGCGCGTGCTTTCCGTGCCAGCCGAGCACAAACGGAAAATCCGAGGCATTATCCATGATGAATCGGATACCGGTCGTACCGTTTTCATTGAACCAGAACCGGTTGTTGAAATTAACAATGACCTGTTCGACCTGGAACATGAAGAACGCCGTGAAATTTTCAGAATTCTACGTGACTTGAGCGAGCAAATCAGACCCTATGGCGGCTTGATTTTAGCATACCTGCAAGCACTGATTCGCTTTGACGTCATTTACGCCAAAGCGCGACTTGCTATGGCCATGCGGGCCAATATGCCGATTCTAAAAGAAAAACCGATCATCGGCATCCGCAAAGGATATCACCCCTTGCTTTATTTGAAAAACAAGGCAACCGGCCGCAAAACCATCCCTTTCGACCTGCGGCTGAATTCAGAAAACCACATGCTCATCCTGTCTGGACCAAACGCGGGCGGTAAATCTGTAGCCATGAAATCGGTCGGCCTGATGCAGTTGATGGTTCAAAGCGGGATGCTTATTCCGGTGCATGAACTGAGCGAAGTAGGCGTCTTTCGTCAAATTTTCGCGGATATTGGCGACCAACAAAGCCTCGACGATGATTTGAGTACCTATTCTTCCCGTCTGCAAAATGCGCGGGTGTTTATGGAAAAAGCCACTCCGCAAACCCTGGTGCTGATCGACGAATTTGGTAGCGGAACCGACCCTAAACCAGGCGGCTCTATTGCAGAAGCCATTTTGCGGCAATTGCATCGAAAAGGCGTTTTTGCAGTCATCACGACGCACTATTCAAACCTGAAAGTTTTTGCATTCCGAAATCAGGGCATCCTGAACGGCAATATGCACTTCGATAAAGATACCCTGTCGCCTACTTACGAACTCAAAATTGGTCGCCCGGGAAGCTCCTATGCCTTTGAAATTGCAGCAAAAAGCGGTTTGCCAAAGGATATCATCGACTTTGCTCGTACCCGAACCGGCAGCGAAACGGCCGTAGATGATATTTTGGTGGAACTGCAAGCGGAAAAACAGGAATTGGAAGAACGCTTACGTTCCGTACTCGACAAAGAACAATCCCTTGAACGGCTGATCAAAACCTACGACAGCCTGCATCAGGATCTTGAAGTTAAACGCAAACGGCTTAAACTCGACCAAAAGGAATTCGAACTTCGGCAGAGCGCCAACACCAGTCGCGAAGTTGAAAAACTCCTTAAACAACTAAAAGAAGAGAAAAACTTCGAAAAGGCGCAATTGTTAAGCGCTCAATTGAAACAAGAACGGGCTGAAAAGGCGCGTGAAGTTGACGATATTAATGCCGAAGTGGTGCGGATGGAAGAACAAAATACGCCTTCTGCCTCTGGTCGCCCGCTTGCGGTGGGTGATTTTGTGCGCCTGCGTGCGGGGGGCGCAACCGGACGCATTGAAACCATTAAAGGTCAAAAAGCAATGGTTCAATTGGGCGAACTGAAGGTCACTGTCGCATTACGGGAATTGTTACCGGCCGTTGAACCCCTTAAACAGCGTTCTTCTATGGGCCACGCTGATTTACAGGCTACCTCTACCTTCGAATCGAAAATAGATTTACGCGGTATGAGTAAGGAAGAAGCCTATAAAGTGCTGGAAAAGTTTGTAGACAATGCGCTTTTATCAAACGCTGCGGTACTCCGCATCCTGCACGGTAAAGGCGATGGCATTTTGCGCAAATTCGTAAAGCAAAAACTGCGCGAGTACGGCAATAATGTAAGCCGCGTGTACCACCCCGAACCTGAAAATGGCGGCGACGGCGTCACCATTGTAGAACTCGCGTGAATATCGAACAGAAGAATATCGAATATCGAATATCGAACGGGCGCGTTGCATCTGGCTATCCGAAAATGCCAGGCTCAACGCGCCCGTTCGATATTCATCTGTTCGATATTCGATATTCAATATTCCCCTATTCGATATTCAAAAACTCTTTAGACGCTCTTTCGGGCAGTAGTGCTGCCGCTTCTTCGCCTTCTCCAACGAGGTAGTATTGTTTCACCAATGAGGCGTCAATCTGTGCCGTAAAAATACCATCGCCAGCCGTGGCGTCGCCGTTGGTGCCGTCGTCGAACATGGCAGTTCGTTTGAAGGCCAACCTTTTATCTTTGCGATACATCAACCAACCTGCTTTTGCGCCGCTTATTTTAACCGTAATTTGTACTTTTTCCCCTGTGGTGATGTGCTTTGCATCAGAAAGAACAGGCTGCACTTTGTTCAACAGGGGGTGTTTGACCAAATATTGCGTGCGTTTATCCATCAATTGTTTGATGCCGATCACATGATCTGGGCCATCGGCCATCGTTTTGTCGAGTGACTGCTGAAAATTGGTATATGAATACAGTTTCATTGTATCCTGTTTGACCAAGGGGTCTATTTCCTTGAGCATCGCCTGCGCGCGCGTGTTGAGTTGACCGTTTTGCAAATAATCATTTACAAAGGTTTTCAAGTGCGCTAAGTAAATTTTGCGTTGCAGCGGGCTTTTGAGCAGTTTGGAAATCAAGGGGCGTTTAGGGTTGTCAATTTCTGCAAGTGGCTGATAATTAATCAGTTCCTCATCTTTCAGTTCCTCAAAACTAAAATTGCGCCGCCAGCCGCCGAACGCCATGTTCAAATCCCAGATAAGCGGGTGTGCCAATCCGGTTGAATCGAACCACAGGTAGTAATTATGGGAAAGTGAACCATTATAACTGTCTAAGTTTACAATCGCGTTGTTGATGGCAAGCATCCAAAGCGTTTGATCCACATCCAGCACCGTTTCGATTTTCTCCGGCGTTTTGTTGAGTATCTTGATCAGATTCAACAATGGTTTCCAGGCCGCCGGGTTATCTACTTCATAAAACGCATCATAACAACCGGTGTTGTCATTCAAATACGTCAGCGAAGCGTTTTCGCCTTTCGGGCATCCGCTTTGGCTGCGCACGCGCGTCCAGTTGTCCGGATCGCATTTTACCAAATAGCCGTTGTTGTTGCCGAAATGCTTCTTGATAAAAGCCGGATCAATGGATTCCGTATTGATATACAGCCCGTAATACTTGTTATTAATGAACAATTTTGAAAAATTGCAAAGGGGCGCGGGCATATACTTGCGGTACAGTTCGTATGCCAGCGGATCCCGAATAAAACTCGGATCAAGGAACGCATTCGACAATTTGATTGTCGTATAGGTCTCCTTTATCTTTTGGCTTTTGATCTTATAGTCCAAACGCAGGTTGATCGGCAATTTTTTGAGCGTCTCATTCCGTGTTCTAAAGTACGAGCTGTTGCCTTTGTAACGCACGCCGACACTATCGTACCGCGTTCCATTCACGGAAGCTTCGCCGGTAAGCCGCGCTTCCGGGTTTACTTTTTTGATTGAATCTAATTTGGTATCCCAGTTTTTATATGGCAAACTGATTTTAACCTCTTGTATGCCCGAACCATAAAAGTCTTGGGCAAATGCAGTGTCAACATCACAGAAGAGGCACCAAACTGCGATAAAAAGACAGATAAACGGATATTTCATAGTTGAATAAGAATGCAGGCAAAAACTATTTATTTAGATCGCTCATTTTTACCTTATAAGGTTTCATGGCGTATTCAGCAGGTACAAAAGAAACGGTTCCGGCATTTTCAACCACTAAGTAATAATCCAAAACCGCATCAGCGCTTTTGGCGTCCACGTTGACAAAAAATGCTTTTACCCCAGTCGGTAAATCGTTGGATGATTCTTCCGACATCGGCATAACGTCGTAAGTGTCCTTGTCATTATACCGGTAGTACACTAAAATACGTTTCGGAAAACGATCCGCTTTTGCCGTAATACGGAAAGCATTTACTTTTTTGTTCTCAAACTTGCTGCGGCTTTGGATGGAGATATCCGAAATCGCAGACGGCAGGGAAGTCAGTTCCGGGTGCGCTTTCAGGAATTTTGCCCGTTTGGACATCAGTTCAACCAACCCCGGAATTTTGCTGCGTTTTCCAACGGTTTCACGCAAACTGCGCTGGAAATCATCCAGGTTGTACACCTTGTATTTGTCGTCATTGAACGGCACGACAATCATGCCCTGAAGCTCCTGCGCGCGTTTTTCATAAGCGCCGTTGAGGAAGTTTTCTTCCAAAATCTGACGAATATGCGACAGGTACACTTTTTTGTAATACGAGTCGTTTAACAGCTGGCTAATCAGCGGTTTATAAGGATTGTCGGCGTGCAGCAAAGGTTCCAGGTTTTGGAGGGCTTTCAAGTCCAGATCGCTACCGCTGCCTGTATTTTTATAACTGCCGAATGCCAGATTCAAATCCCAAACAATAGGATGAAAACGGCCATTACCGTCGCGGTAGAGGTAATAATTGGTGCTGTGGTTCCCGCAATAACTGTTCAGGTTTACCATCACGTTGTTCAAGGCCAGCATCCAAAGCGTCTGGTCGACGTCCAAAAGTTTTTCAATTTTGCCCGGTTCTTTGGCCAAAACCCGGGTAAATTCCTGGAGTTCATTCCAATTGTTCTGGCTCAATTGTTCAAAATTCCCTTTGTAACATTCAATATTGTCTTCGTACTCAAGCGAACCGAAAATATTTTGACGACATTCCGCAGCAGCGGTCGCTTCCGGTTTGTAATCAACGCCGGCTTTAAAAAAAGCGCCCGTATTTGAACCGTAGTTGTTGCTCAAAAACTGTTTATCAACGCTCTCTACATTAATGAAAACGCCAATATATTCATCGTTTACAAACAATTTGGTATAGGCCGCTTGTGAAATCGGCATGTATTTACCGGCAATCTCGGAAAACAAAACTTCACGCACCATACTTGGATCGCGCAAGGCTGATGACAATTTGATCGTCGAATAGCCTTGATGTTGCTGACCTGCGGTGGTATTGTCAAGTTTAATGGTAAACGGATTGCGTTTCAGTCCGAGTTGATAAGATTTATCGCCTCGGAACCGGACACCGGCGCCTTCATATTTGATACCGTCAATGACAGCAGTACCCGTCATGATTCCCGTGCCATAAAGGCGCATGGAATCCAGGGCATCCGACCAGTTTTTCACGGGCAGCGTCAAACGGATTTCTCCGATGGTCTTTTTGTCAAAAAGTTGGCGTACATTTTTACCGGTTTGCGCAAACAAAGCAAACGGTAACAGGGCGATCAGGGCCAATAGCAATTTTTTCATAAGAAACTGCTGAGTCGGTTTAAGAAAATGAAAATAGTAAAAAACGGGGCAATGATACGAAAAGGAACAGATGCAACGGCGTACTCCCGTAAAAATCAACGTCAAATAAAACAATAAAAGTTGTTTCTTCTTCAAATGATCGTTTCAAAACCTGCTTCATGTTGAGGTGGAAAAGCGCGCGCAAATCCGGCAAGGCGTATCTGGTGCATGGTCGTAAAATTTGTTTGTACTTGCTCCATAAATTGGGCGTCAATCAAATGTTCAACGCTTTCCATCCCCGCAAGTCGTTCGTCTTCGCCCAGTTTGAAAGTTTGTTCGTATTGTGAATTTTCAAACTTTACACTGATTCGGTTCTCCATTTTGAACACAGTGATTTTTAACTGAGGGTGTTCGATCTGTCCTATAATGCGCATTTAGCCCGTTTATGTGTTTTAAAATCTTGGTAAAATATGTTTTAAATCCCTGATTATCAGTCAAATTAGGATATTAAAATTTTGACAATCGTAGGTCTAAGCCATCTGGCTGCAAAATTGCAAAAAAAGCGTGACTGATTGCAGCAATACCGGATTTTTAACCTTCTTCCGGTGTTTGCTGTACCTGAAATACGGTAGCAGCCGTGGCGGCGCCCAATATTGGGCCTGCGGCGTAAATCCAAAGGTCTGTCCAAGGCAACATGCCGGTTATGGCCATACCAAGCGCCAGTGCCGGATTAAATGCCCATCCTGCCCGGCCACCTACGCCATATACCACGGCAGTAAAAGTGAGGCCAATGGCCAATCCGTCATAATTCGACGTTTTTTGATCCGGCGCCTTCATAACATGCAGCCAAACATAGCCGATGGCAAAGGCGCCAAGCAATTCAGACAGTAAAGCACAAATAGCCTGATGCTGCCCGGCGGCCCGGATTTCCAGCGCGCCGGTACAACCCAATAAAAAAGAACCGAGTATGCCGGCAAAAGCGGCTCCGGCAAATTGAGCCATTGTATAATAAAAAAAATCGACGCGGTCAATGCCGTTGCGCATCAATACGCTTAACGACACGGCCGGATTGTAATGCGCGCCTGAGCCTTGTTTGCCTGCGTAAGTCATGGCCATCAGCATCGCCCCTGCGGCCAAGGGCGCCATCGCCGCATTGCCGTTATTGGAGGCCATGAGGAGTGTTAAGGTGAAAAAAAAGGTACCAATTAATTCTGTCAGGTACTTTTTCATGCGCTTTTCAATTTGTTTGAAAGGAAAATACAATTTTTGCAGACCATTTTGGCCACTCAAAAGTATTCAATAGATCCATTATGCTTCGATCCTTTATCGTATTAATTGTTTTCATGATGCTTGCATCCACAGAATCAATGGCGCAAAACAAGTTACTCAGCCCCGAAATGCTTTGGCAAATCGGCCGGGTCGGACTTGAATGTGTGTCGCCCGACGGCAAATATGCCGTTTATGGCGTACAACGTTATGATTTGCCCAAAAATAAAAGTACCCGCGTGTTGTATCTCGTTGAAATTCAAAACGGTACAACCCGCGCGCTTACTGATCCCGACCAAACCGCTTCGGACGCTGAATTCCATCCCGACGGCAAGCGCATTGGCTTTTTGCGCAATGGCAAACTCTGCGAAGTAAAAACGGAAGGCTCCCCCATCCTCGAAGTTTCGCAAGTGGACATGAGCGGATTTCATTATTCGCCGAACGGACAAAAAGTACTGTATGCGCGCGATGTGAAACACGATCTCTCGGCTGCTGAAGCCAACCCAGACCTGCCGCAAACCACCGGCAAGATTTTTGACGGCTTGTTTTACCGGCATTGGAAAATCTGGCGCAACGGTCAGTACAGCAATGTCTTTTACGCCAACTACCAGGACGGCAAACTCGGCGAAGAAGTGCCGGTGATGAACGAACCCTTCGACAGCCCCTTAGCCCCCATGGGCGGTATGGAACAGATCACCTGGAGCCCCGACGGGCGCTGGATTGTGTACACTTGTCGCAAATTACACGGCACAGCGGAAGCAATCAGCACAAATTCAGACCTTTACGCGTTTGAGGTGGCTACCGGTAAAACACAAAACTTCACAGCAGACCTGCCTGGTTACGACCTTGATCCCACGTTTTCGCCAGACGGCAAGTACCTCGCGTGGACGAGCATGGCGCGCACGGGCTACGAAGCCGACCGCACCCGACTGATGGTGCTTGATTTATCGACTCGGTCCCGCACCGAACTCACCGAAGGTTGGGATTATGAAGCCAACGGTCCGCAATGGGCAGCTGACAGTAAATCCCTGTTTTTCCTCAGCAGCACGGATTTTACCTATCAAATGTACCAGGTTACGCTGGCCGACAAGAAAATACGCCGCATTACGGAAGGTCAGCATGATTTCACCGCGCTGAAAGTTGCGGGAAATACGCTTGTAGGTACCCGTACTTCTATGGCTGCACCTGCTGAACTTTATGCCGTGAATGCCCAAACCGGCGACACCCGCGCGCTCACGAGCGTTACGGCCGATCCCTGGAATAGCATTGCAAAAGGCAAGGTTGAACGCCGCAGTGTGAAAACAGTGGATGGTAAAAACATGAATGTTTGGTTTGTTTTTCCGCCCAATTTTGACCCGAAAAAGAAATACCCGGCGGTAGTGGTATGCCAGGGCGGCCCGCAATCGGCTTTTAGCCAGGGGTTTTCCTATCGCTGGAACATGCAATTGATGGCTGCCAACGGTTATGTGGTGGTAGCGCCTTGTCGCCGGGGGATGCCGGGTTCGGGTTCTGCCTGGAATGACGCTATTACAGGCGACTGGGGCGGTAAACCGATGCAGGATCTGCTTTCGGCCACTGATTTTGCTGCCAAAGAACCGGGCGTGGATGCTTCCCGCATGGGCGCGGTGGGCGCGAGTTTCGGCGGTTATTCTGTGTATTGGCTGGCGGGCAATCACAACAAGCGCTTTAAGGCGTTTATTTCCCATTGCGGTATTTTCAATTTGGAAAGTTTTTATACCGAAACGGAAGAGGTCTGGTTTCCGAACTACGATTTCGAAGGCGCGTTTTGGAATACGCCCAAACCGAACAACTACAAATTCAGTCCGCACTTGTTTGTGCAAAACTGGGACACTCCTATCTTGGTGATTCACAATGAGTTGGATTTTCGGATCCCGGTGACCGAGGGTATGCAGGCATTTCAGGCGGCGCAATTGCGCGGCATCCCGTCCAAGTTTTTGTATTTCCCGGATGAGGGTCACTGGATGTCGAAGGCGCAGAACAGCATTTTGTGGCAACGCACGTTCTTTGCCTGGTTGGATAAATATTTGAAATAGAAATATTTAGCCGCAATCTTGGTTTAATTTGTTAACTTCGCCAAACTTGACCATGTCCATGTATTCGGCCTCTTCTACCTGTGTGTAGAAAAGGTGGTATTTTTGCATGTTTACCGGTGGTGCGCATGTTTCAATGAAATTACATGAAACTTTACATCAAATACATGGTCAGCCTGCGTTGCAAGATGTTGGTGAAGGAAGAACTTAAAAAATTAGGTCTTCGGTATGTGCTTCTTGACCTTGGCATGGTTGAAGTGCTGGAGGATATTACGCTTGAACAACGCACGGAACTGCGCGATAACCTGCTCAAATCGGGTCTTGAACTGCTGGATGACAAACGAAGCGTCCTGATTGAAAAAATCAAGAATGTTATCATTGAGATGATTCACTATTCGGATGAAGTACCTAAAGTGAACTATTCGGACTATATCAGCGAGAAACTCGGCTATGATTACACTTATCTTGCCAATACGTTTTCGGAGGTAAAAGGCATTACGATCCAGCAATTTATCATCAACCACAAAATTGAGCGCGTAAAGGAGCTGTTACTTTACAATGAAATGAACCTGACCGAAATTGCCTACATGATGCACTACAGCAGTGTGGCGCATTTATCCAATCAGTTTAAAAAAATTACGGGCTTGTCGCCTTCGTTTTACAAGCAGTTGAAGCAAAAACGGAAAGGGAATTTGGAAAGTTTGTAAGGGTGGGTAGGTTTAGTCAGAGATCACAAAAAATATTGAGGGTGTATCATAAGTCGTTTTTTTAGCAACGTTAGGATCGTTCGCGAAATATTATTCGGATGACCGAGCGTATTGTCGGGGTGACTGGGAGTCAACCCGACAATTAAGCGTGATCTCAACTTTTTATTTGGCGAAAAAATCTCACGTTACCTTATGATACCCCCTCAATTTGCTTAGTCATCCTTTTTTTAAACTAGAAATTCAAAAATCCTAATTTCCCACTTTCACCATCCGCAGCGTTTGAAGGTCTTTACCTTGTTGTAAAACAATGGTGTAAATCCCCGCCGGGAAGTTTTTCGTTGAAAAGCTCAAACTGTTGAACCCGATCACCACCTGATTTAAACTTTCACTTTGAATACCTGTGTTGCTAACGAAACGAACCACGAGTTCGGCATCTGAAGCAATTTCGAAGGTGATGGTTGCCAGATCAGATACCGGATTGGGCGCCAGGCTAAGGTTGTACAGATTCGTTTCCGCGTATGTGCCTGCGCGTGATTTGGAAGCGCAAGGGTTGTTGATTTGGCAATTTTCCCAGTATTTATTCAGATTTTCCAAGGCGCTATTCAGCAAATTGCCAAAGTTTGGCGGAAATGCCCCTACACCGGCCAAGTAATCGTTTGAAAGGTTGAGCAGTTCTTGTACGGTGACATGATCTGTTTCCAATTTATTCATAACGATCTGGTGTACCAAACAAGGCGGAAGCTTGGCAAGTTCTTGTACGCCAAGGTTGCGTTCATTGTATTCGAGGTTATACCATACATTGAATTGCATGGCGATAATATTCGTAGCAAGTTTGTTTTTAAGCGTACCATCAATGTTCAGCAGGGGCGAGCCGGGTAAGCAGTTGTTTGCCTGACCAAATGTATAAATGCCTGGATTGAATTGAGCGGTATTCCCATTGCCCGGAAGCATTTGGTGGATGCAATCAGCACTCGTCGCAGTCATTGATTTGTGCAGTTTTCCTACCGTCACACCGCCGTATTTAAGCATAAATTTGTCAATCGCTTCCGTCGTGGTGACGCCATTGATTACGCCTGATTTGTTTCCCCACATCGTTTGCGTTGCAGCGCAGATTGGTTTGCAACCGCCGGTAGCGATAAATGTTACAGGAAAACAAGCAGCCCAGTTACCGCATAAGTCCTTGGATTGCACCGAATAAGTAACTGAATTGACGTCATTTTGAGCAAGTTTGCTGCCAGTACAGATGAGGTCGTAACAGTTATCCACAAAATAAGGCGCTAAATAATCAGTAGCAGCGCCGGAACCCGGCAAATCCTGCACACACACAACTTTGATCGTATCTGGTCCGGTATAAATTGGTGGAATAGAGTCAATTATGTGGAACGATTGATCGCAGCTTACCGTCATATTGTGGCATTCGTCGGTGGCCATGTACCAGTAAGAAATGGTTTTTGGCCAAAATTTACAGCCAACGCCGGTGCTGTAAGTATTTGCTGTCACCGTCACTGCGCCACAATTGTCGGTGGTAATCACGCCGGCATAATCAGGCGGCGGTACGTCAAATTCGCAAGTCAGCAACACATTGCCTTCCGGACATTTTACAATCACGGGGCCAGTGTGGTCAACCACCGAGAACGAGGCGCGCACATAATTGGTATTGCCGCATTCGTCGGTAGCCCTGAATTCATAATTCCGGGTAAACGTATTGCCACATCCGGGTATTTCATTGATAAACACCACTTTAGTGGCAACTGAACCGCATTTGTCATTTACCTGTGCGTAGCCGAAATGCTCAATCCAGTCGCTCATGGCAATATCGCCGTTGTAGCCTTCTACACACTCAACTTCTAAATGTGTCGGTAAAACGGTAAAAACGGGCGGCGTCAAATCAGCCACAGTAAAAATAGCATCCTGAAACGCGCTGTTGCCGCAAGCATCGGTCGCCGTAAAACGAATGATTTTTTGGAACGTACTGCCACATTCAGAAGGGTTTGTAATAAGCGGACTGTCCATATAAGTCCAAGTGATGTTTGAGCAATCAAGAATTGTGGCGCCGGCATGAGAGTCTAACCAATTCTGGTAATGGTCTAAATTTGTAAGTTGGTCACATTCTAAGGTAAGATCAGCGGCCTGCGTGGTAAATTCCGGGATGGAGTTTTCAGTCATAGTCACCGTTTGCGACATGGTACTTGAATTGCCGCAAGCATCGGTAGCACTCCAGGTACGCAAAATCGTGAACAAAATTGGGCAAATGCCAGGCGTTTGTACTTCACTTATCATCAAAACAGGCGCGTTTCCGGAACACAGATCAATCGCTGTTAAATTTAAAACAGGCAACAAGTCAGAACAGTCGGCTAAAATGTTTGCCGGCGGGTTTTGAATAACAGGTGGGGTATTATCTGTTACTGAGATACTGCGACTACAAGTGGATGCATTGCCGCAATTGTCGGTGGCTGTCCAGATTCGTGTCACGCTGTATTGCTGTGAACAAATGCCGCTTTGGGTTGTAAAATCCGTAAACGTAATAACCGGATTGACCGTTCCACACAAATCAGTTGCAGTAGCAATACCAAAAACCGGTGTTGCCGGGCATTCGATGTTTTCTGTGACCGTCGGACAAGTAATTACAGGTTCGGTAAGGTCTGTCACTGCAATAGTTCGGCTACAAGTGGCTGAGTTTCCACAATTATCCATGGCGATCCAGGTACGCGTTATGCTGTACGATTGGGCGCATATACCGCCGGGTGTCGTAATATCTGTAAAACTGATGATCGCCGTTCCGCTGCATAAATCGCTTGCGGAGGCTGCCGGAAAAACGGGTGTTGCCGGGCACGCGATTGTTGGAATAACGGTTGGGCACGTAATCACAGGCGCTGTGTTGTCTGTTACAAAAATCGTACGGCTACACGTTGAAGAATTTCCACAACCGTCGGTAGCCACCCAGCTGCGTGTGACGCTGTAGTTTTGCAGGCAAATTCCACCCGTTGTAAACACATCGCTAAAACCAATCGTCGTCGTTGCATCGCATAAATCTGTCGCGGTAGCGGTTCCAAAAGATGCCGGTACGAATGGACATTCAACGGGCGATACAACGGTTGGACAACTGATAATCGGGGCGGTATTGTCCGTAACAAAAATGATTCTGCTACAAGTGGATGTGTTACCGCAATTATCGGTAGCGGTCCAAGTGCGGGTTACGCTGTATGATTGCGTGCAAAAACCGCTTGGTGTGATTAGGTCTGTAAAATTGATGATCGGGGTTCCGCCGCACAAATCAGTAGCCGTGGCTGCTGCGAAATTCGGGGTTGCCGGGCACTCAATCGTAGATGTCACTGTCGGGCAGTTAATCACCGGTGGCGTATTGTCTACCACTGCAATGGTTCTACTGCAAGTGGCCGTGTTTCCACAATTGTCGTTGGCCGTCCAGGTGCGCGTTACGCTATACGCTTGGGCGCATAGGCCGCCGGGTGTGGTTAAATCTGTAAAATTGATGGTCGGAGTTCCACCGCACAAATCAGTTGCCGTGGCTGCCGGGAAGTTGGGCGTTGCCGGACATTGAATGGTAGCGGTCACCGTCGGACAATTAATCACCGGTGGCGTATTGTCTACTACTGCAATGGTTCGGCTGCAAGTGGCCGTGTTTCCGCAATTGTCGTTGGCCGTCCACGTGCGGGTTACGCTATACGCCTGGGCGCATAAGCCGCCGGGCGTGGTTATATCTGTAAAATTGATGTTTGATGTTCCACCGCACAAGTCAGTAGCAGTAGCAGCCGGGAAGGACGGCGTTGCCGGACATTGAATGGTCGCCGTCACTGTTGGGCAGGTTATGGTCGGCGGCGTTTGGTCGTTTACCAAAATGGTTTGCGTGCAAAACGCAGATGATCCGCAAAAATCGGTCACCATGTAGGTGCGTGTAATGGTGTAACGATTTGCGCAAGTTTGATTCGAAATTACATCCCCGACAAACGTTACCGAATAAGGGCCTACGCAACTAACCGTCACCGCAACGGCATTAGTATTGGGCGCCGGAACTTGGCTTAGGCATGAAACGTCTACTTCCGCAAGACAAACAATGGTTGGCGCGCAAAAAGTCAGCGTCACAACATTGGTGATGGTAGAAATAGCGCCAGCCGTAGTCAGCCCTCTGCCGATTAGCGTGGCCCCAATTCCAAAATTAAGCGCCCCGCCTGCTACGACTGTTCCACGAAAAACGGAATTGTCGCCCAAATTAAATGCGCCGTTGATTTGCCAATACACGTTGCACAATTGCGCGGAATTGATCAATGAAACAGTTGCAAACGTACTGGTTGATAATGCGCCGTCTATCTGGAAAATAAAAATGGCATTCGGATTACCCAAGCCATCCAAAATTAAATTCCCGTTTATGTTTGAAGCAGCGCCTAAACAGTAAATATTGGGTGTAAGAACCTGGCCGTTTCCTAAAGTCGTTCCAAGCACCAAACCGCAAGTAAGGCTGCTTAAATACCCGTAAGCATTTGCAACATCTGTTGCCGCCTGTGCCGAAATAGCATCAGCCACATGTATTTGTCCGATTACCACGCCCGGCGGGAACCCGGTAAAAGCGCCCACATTGGTGCCGATATTGCCTGAAACCACCGTTGTGCCTATATTATTAAATGCGCCGGCAGCGGTAAATAGCGCAAAAGAAGATGCGGCCCCCAAATCGGGCGCCTGTCCAAAATTTGTGATTGGTGCGCATAATAGTGCGAAACCTATCAAAACGTATGATAGTAGATTATTTTTCATGTGAAGCGAATTTTAAATGATGAAGAAGATTTATACCAAGATTAAAGTGGATTTGAAGGATGGATGGATAAAAACATTAATTTTAATAGGATTAGAATCCAGCCGTTTTCATAACCACTTTGAGTTGGCTACACATACAATTGTGTGTAAAATTGCGCCTTTATGCCTTGCCTCTTATTACATAATCTTTTTAAAAAGTTATATCTTTCACAGGTGAAGTTTATGTAATATATGATAAATTTAATTAAATAGTAATGCTATTAAATAAATATATTAAAAATTATAATTATTTATGATTATTAATCATCAAATCTTTTAAATCAATATCAATCTCGTTTACATCATGTATTATTTTTGCTCTGAAATTAGCCCACAATACCTTTTCATCTTCATGGTAAACGTCCATTTGTTTTCTAAGCTCATTATTGTGCTTTTCAATCGTTGCTATTTTTTTTAGCAATTTTGAATTAAAGTTTGGGGCTCCCTTTAAATCCTTAATTTTATTTTCATTTGCAACGATTTTGTTTTCCGTTTCAAGTTTAAACTTAGCCCACTCATCCAGGTTTTCTATTTTTTTTATGGTACTATTTTTCTTATGTTCCTGAATCGGTTCTGTAGTAATAATTACACTATCTTTCGTCAATAATTTTTCTTTTTTCAAACGATCGAAAGCATCTTCAGATTTTGGTTCATGTTGCGTGCAAAATGACAAAAAGATCGAGCAAATTATGCCCGATCTAATTACGTTTAGCAATATTTTAAATGGTTTCATAGCATATACCAAGATTAAAATGGATTTGAAGATTTTCAGGATTGATTAAATTGATTTTCAAAGGATTATCAGACTTCTATTTTCAGAACCACTTTGCGTTGCCTATATAAGGACTACCTATTCTATTTATTCAAATTTTTTTCTGAGCCTTCAATTCATTTGCCCACTGCTCCAAGGTAAATATTTGCTTGTAAGACTTTGGCTCCAAACGCAGGCTTCCGGTATAAGGATGATCCAACAAAATAATGATGAAAAGAAACATCCCGATAATTATGCCTAATAACGTATTCAAGCCCACGTGCATGCGCGCATGTTCAATATCTAACATCATTGCACAAATAATGGTAATAAGAGCGCCCAAAATCATTGGAAGCCACATAGGCGGCGGAATTTCAGTTTCGCTTGATGCGGTTCGAAGTCCCCTGTAAATAGCCAATCCGTTTAAATGATTAAACATTTCGGCTACCAATTGTATTTGAAAAGGATTTTTAGGATTAAGATGTTCAATTCTATAAAATACCCGGTTAAAAGATTCGGGGGTTAACCGACCTTCCTTCCTGTGTGCCATATTGGGTATATCTTCATCAATTACATTAAATACAAAGTCCAGATATACAACCATAAGTTGTTTTGAATCTGCAGTATCCGGATAGTATTTAATGTCCCGGTACAATCCCAGGGCAAAACTGCCTTCCTTGGTTACATTACTTTGCGTTTCATTCAATTGCCCCCACACAACATATACCACAAAACCAAGCAAAAAGGCATAAAAACTGGCAATTGCCAGGAAAATAAACCCGGTCACTTCATTATGTGATCTCAGTACCTTGATTCGGATAAATTTGCGAAATACAAACGTTCCGAGTCCTGCAAAAAGACCTACAACCGAAATACAAAGCAGAAACAATAAAAGCGGCGGTAATTGAACCAAATAATAGGTTATTACCATCTAATTTTTATCATTGTGATGGATCACCATGATTGGTATTTCTGTAGAAAGTGCTATGTTTTCAATCACACTTTTATACATCAAATTGTGCCAAAAACTGCGATGTTTACCCGCAAAAGCCATTAAATCAATGTTATGAACACCGGCATATTGTTTCAGTCCGGCAATTTTATCCACCCCTTGAATGGTGTGAATTTCATAAGTCTGGTTCGTGCCGGCCAAAGGCACAGCCACTTCTGCTTTATCATTGGCCACTTCGCCAATGTTTTCCGGCACATGCTCGTCTACATGCACAAAATGGATGGACGCATCTAAGGTGTGCGCAAAATCATTAATTTCCAGGATCATTTCCGGCGTAATAGAATCATAATTACTTGCGTACATCAATTGGTCAATCCGGCGCCAAATTGCATCGCGGGGAATAATTATAACCGGACAATGTGCCTGATTGGCCACTTCAAGCGAAGTTGTACCAATAATTTTGGACATAAAATCCTGCAAACCGGTACTGCCGATTACAATCAAATCCGTATTGTCTTCTTCAGATAAGTCAACAATACAGCGCACCGGATTTCCTTCTATAATTTTGGTATGCACTTTGGTTTGGGTCATCACAGACACGCCACCCTGATGGCCATCGCGTTCGCTGATAAATTCACTCATGGCATCATCGTTCATGCGGCTGATGTCAATCGAAGAGGTTGGCGAAAGCAGCACTTCATCTGCGGGCAAAATGTATTCTTTGACATGCACCACCGTGATCGTGGCATCCAGCTTTTCGGCCAATCGCATGGCATAATGAAACGCATTGCGCGCAGTTACTGAAAAATCAGTGGGCACAAGGATGTTTTTTATGTTTTTCATGATTGAGCTATTTATGAGATACAAAAGATTTTGTGTTGAAATGATTTAAATTTCAATGTATTATATCATTGAGATTAGCGTTTTCATTCCACTTTGAAAGGGCTGGGGGCAATGTCGTTGAGTTGAGGATTTTGAAACCCTGGAAGGGTTGAACTTGAATAGCCCCGTAAGAAATGCGGGGTCATAAGATAAATCGCGCTACAACCCTGAAAGGGTTGAACGTGAATGTGTTACGCAGAGGTTCAACCCTTGCAGGGTTGTAAAAAAACGCAACATCACTTACCCCGCATTTCATACGGGGCTATTCAAGTTGAACCACTTCGTGGTTTTGGTATCGCTTAAGTCAATGACATTGGGCCGGGGGGATGAACAAGCGAAGTTCGATCAGTAATTAAAACCCAACCGACAAATACACATTCAAAACCCCGTTTACAGCATCCGGAAACCTGTACGGCGTACCTAAAAACGTGTGTTCTTTCCCAACCTTTGTCAACCCGTAAGTGTACCGTGCGCCAATACCCAATGCACCGAAATCAAACCCTACACCTGCTGCAAGGCCGGCATCCAAGCGGTTATAATCCTCTACTTTGATGTTATCTTCAAAATTGAAGAGGCCAACATTGGATTGGTTTTTAACCTTCCCGGAAACCAGCACCCCCGCATAAGCGCCTGCTTCGATGTGGAAATTTTTAGTAATATTAGCCACAATGAGTATCGGCAATTCTACATAATCAAGTTTAAAACGCGCCGTACCATCTACAAATGCGTTGCGATACGTCACATCGGCGCCTTTTGTGGTAAAATATAGTTCGGGTTGAATCGCAAACCTGCTGGTGATCGGAATTTTAGCAAAAATCCCGGCGTTAAAACCAGTCAACGTTTTGGTATTGTCGGCATCCTTGGTATAAAGATTGCTAAAATTGACGCCGCCTTTTATCCCGATCTTTGCTTGGTTTGTTTCCTGTGCGTTTGCAAGGGTGTTTAAAAAAAATACTAAAATGGATACGGTAAAAATTATTTTTAAATGCTTCATCTGTTTATATTTATTGATTTAATTCAATTACAAAATTGGGTTTATTGTTGGTTGTAGGTATTACGTAATTCCATGTAAAAGTTATATAAATCACATCTTTGAAGGTGGTTTGTGTAATTTTGATGCCATTAGCAATAAAAAGTGGCATTTTATCCTATATAATTTTCCCGCATCTCATCAAAAAACGGCGTTCGTTTTTCCTCCACACAGGTAACGGCATACAAATAAAGCGCAGCGCTCCAGGTTTGCCAGTTTTGCCCCATTGGTTCGCCGTCTTGGGCTTTGATCCACTCATTGAATCCGAATTCAAGGCTGCCGCCATTTGAACGGGTGATACATTGGGTCAATACGGTGAGTTTTTCGCGCGCAAGCGCATAACGTTTTGCCGCAACCAACGCTGCAATATAAAAACCGCATATAAATGGCCAGATGCCGCCGTTATGGTACTCGCCGGGATTGTTATAAATCGCATAGCGCGCATGCCAGTCAGGGTCTTCCGGCTTGATATACGGGAAAAAATTGGGAGGAAGATCAATCGCTAAGTCACCGTTTTTAAGCATAACGGCGCACTCTCTTTCAATCCAGGAAATCATCTGGTCGGCCCGGGTAGGGGAGGCGATGCCCGATAAAATAGCAAGGCTGTTTCCCAGCAAATCAAAGCGCTCGCTGCTGTGGATTTTATACGACCATAATGCATAGTAGGGCTTGTGTTTTACCACAAGTCCTTCATGTACGTGGTGATGTAGCACGCCGCCGGTAATGGTAAACCGGCCCATTTCATGCCGTACCTGATCGGCGCGCTCATGTTGGCCCAGCAAGCGCAGGTACGTGTACACAAGGGTATTCACAAATAACCCGTACCCAAGCACCCATTGTTCGTCGCGCCAGTCGCTGGTAGGTTGTTGGGCCACCAAATACCGATCCGACGGACTTTGATATTCCATCCAGGTTAACGCTTTTTCTACAGCCTCCTGTAGAAAATCCTGTTCGCCCGAAATTTTTCTAAAAATGCCTACCCCAACCAAAAACAAGGGTGTCGTATCGCTCGATCCCCGGTCATCCGGGTCATGTACCAGCGAGGTAATATGCCCGTGTTGGGTTTGGTTTTTAGCCAAATTTTCCAGCACAAGCCTTGTTCCGTCTAACAATTGCTGGTTTTCTGAAACGCCTACACCCAAGGTTGCAATCATCAAATCCCGGGTGTACGGCTCCGGATATCCCCAACCGGCCGTGCGGGGCAAGCCTTGAAATGGGCCTTTGTTGTTGTGAATCAGCACTTCAAGCGCGGCCTCTTTGGCGCGTTTGATTTTATTCCAGATTGAATTGGTCATTACGTGATGCCTAATTTATCTTGCATGATTTGTACAAACTTTTTTGCAACAATCCGGTAATCAAAATGCTCCACCACGCGTTTGCGCGCCGCTTTTCCCAGCCGTTCGCGCAAAGGGGCGTCTTCCATTAGTTCAAGCATATACCGGGCAATATCCTGCACATTGGCACGATAATCCACCGTGCGCGGTTCCGTGAATAAGATGGAATGTCGTTCTTCAAAACCCGACTCCCCGCCGACCATCACTTCGTTTACAATAATATGTTCGGCTACCTTAGCCAGCATGGCGGTTTCGCGGTGTATCAAAGTATCGAGCATACCCATCGCCCGGATGCCGATCACGGGTTTTTCACAAGCGCCGGCCTCTACTTGCGGCATTCCAAAACCTTCGAGCCTTGAAGGCGCGGCATAAATATCGCAGGCGGCAATCAGGTAGGGTATGAAATTGCGGGAAATGGTGTTGGTGGCGTACGTGACGTTTTTTTCAATGCCCAACTGGGTGGCCAATTCCAAATCGGCTAAATTTTGAATTTTGGTGCGGGGCTGGGGCCAAACTTTGCAAACGTATTTCCAATCCGGAGCCTTCGAATCAATAATTGCAAGGGCTTGCATGACCTCGCGGGCGCCTTTTGAGGCTGCATCGCCGCCAATGGTCAGGATCATCAATTGATCGGGCGAAACGCCGAGGGATTCTCGCACGGCTAAAATTTTCGGATCGTCTTTGGCGTAGGGAATAAAGGCGTCCGTGTCGCAACCAACAGGCAACACCACAATATTGTCGCCCTTGATGCCATCGCGCACGTACATTTCTTTAACCCAGTTCGAGGTCACCAAAATAAGCGGCAAGGCATTCAAAACTTCCTGATAATTTGCAATATATCCATCGGCCACCAACCACGGAACTGGTTGAACGCCATAGCGTTGTGGGTGCAATACCAACTGTGGCGTGTGCCCCCAGTACCCTACGCCGACAACCACATCGGGCTTAAACCACCGATAATACCATTCCTTTTCCTGGGCTGATTCAAAATGCACGGCATGGGCATCCACGCCCAGTTCCAGCAATCCACGGTACAGCAAATCGCCTTGTGTGGCCAAACCACCCGGCGCAGGTGGGTAATCGTATAAAACAAGTACTTTCATGTGATTTTAGTTGTTAGGAATTATTGTTTTCCACCGGCATCAAGCCAGTCTATGGCGTGTTCGGCATCTGAAAATTGCCAGAATGCTTCTGCTTTCGGCGTTGTTTGCGCTTCCCAGCTATCTGTTTTAAAACCATACGTTTTTGTGATAATGCCGTATTTTTTTTGCCAGATCAATGCGGGAAGCGGCTCGTACAAGGTGTCAATTTTGCACGCGAGTGGGTAATATTCCTTATTGCCGTCTTCGTAGGCGAAAGTCCAAAGCGCGTGGGCCGAAATTTTTTCAGCATACCACAGATTTATAACCGCCTTACTTGTTTCTTCATGCCTGAGGTGCTTGGTGTATTCCCCCGTCGGATTGTGGGTAATAATCAGATCAAAATGCCAGGGCGGCAATAATTTCATAATCGCGCGCTCTACCACATCTTCATCTAATGGAATTTGTTCCGGGCCATCGTCAAGGTCGCCGATGGCGCCTTTAGCGCGCAGTATTTTTAAGGTTTCGAAAAAACGCGGCGCGCGCTCCGAGTCGGTTCCCCGGCATAAACAGACAATAAACCATTGCCATGAGGGATGGCGCAAAACGGTTCCGCCGGCCCATAAGGTTTCGTCGTCGGGATGCGCAACAATCAGTGCAACTATTTTTGTGGGTGATTGCGTCATTGAAAATATAGTGATCTTATTGGTTATTAATTTGATGCAACAACTTGAGCGGGTATTCGCAGCCGATGTTTGTACATCACTTTGACCCTGCAAATGGCCGATGAATCATCTACCAGTAAATCATCGCCGAGCATAAAAATATACGCGCCCGTTTTGGTAAAAACTGCCTGGTTTTCCAGCACGCCATACGTATAAGGGTCTGCCTTAAAATATGAAGTAGCAATTTTTAATTGATCCAATTGGGTAAATATCTTGCTGTCTACCAAAGGGCTTAATTTACCCATGTCCTCGGACTCTGGAAAAACGACATAAAAGAATCTGCCGTCCGGACCAATGACGCCCAAAAATTGCGGATGAGGCGTTATGAATTTTAATAAAATGGTTTCCCCGAGGTAAACCTGATTGTTTGCAAGGACCATTTTCGGCTGCGATGCCAAAAGCGCTGTTTCTATATCGGCCGGTTTTGATGCGCAAAAAGGGCGCCGGGAAGCGGAGAGCAATAATGCGCTAACTATAAATAAAAGACCTAATTTCATCATCTTTGTAACACCTGCCGGGTTAATTTAACGGCGGATATTTACGTTGTGCGCGCATTGAGGGGGTATCATAAGTCGTTTTATAAACATTTAACGGATGATCCGCAAAATATTATTCGGATCACCGGGCGTATTGAGGGGGTGACTGTCAGTCACCCCCTCAATTAGGCGCGATCTC
>JBAXTB010000349.1:0-6078 GCA_037130425.1 Bacteroidota bacterium | reverse complement strand
TCGCCTTGTGTGCCAGCGCCGCCGAGTAATACATTGCCGTTATTACCGGTTAATTGAATTGTCGCTTCGCCTTGTTCGTTTTCGATGGCGATTTCGTTGAATTTAGATGACATTTGCGTTAACATTTATTGGTGATGAAAATTGAAAGTTAGACGACAAAGATAAAATTTGAAAACTCAACAAAATATTAACGCTACGTATAGTTGCTGTAAAGTTATTATACATTCCCGGTGTTGACCTTGTGTCGACAATGCCTTCAATCCTGCCGCACAATCATCACCGGCAAACGTACCGCGTGCCGCACGGCCCCAACCGTTGTACCCAAGATCAAATCCTTTACCGTTTTGTGTCCGTGCGAACCCAACACCAGTAAATCAGCGCCCGCGTCATTGACCAATTGAGGGATCACTTTTTTGGCCGGGCCATAACCGATCAGCACCTCGCATTCGTAACCCAATTCCCGTAATTGGGCGGCATACATCTCCATATTATGGGCATCGGCGGTGGCTTCGTAGTCATGGATGTCGGCGCCGAGTACAAGGGCGCCCGCCGTTTCTACAGCGTGTATCAGTTTGTAGTGCGCCTTTTTCCCGCCCGCGTGCAAAGCGTGTTGCAAGGCTTTTTCATCGGCGTCGGAGAAGTCGAGCGCGACAGCAATTTGTTTATAATCAAACTGTTGCAGTTCGGAAATGGCGGAAAAAACACCGTGCGGCGTTTTCGCGTGTACGGGCGCCAAGCGCACCAGCAGGGGCCGCAGCGTGATATACAACAACATGCCGGCAATAAACAGCAGGATCGGCACCACGATATAACGCACAAACCAGTTGCCGCCGTCGGCCGACAGCCAGGATTCCACCTGCGTGTACACCAATTGTACGTTCAATACAATGATGATGGCCGCGCTGAGCCAACCGCCCAATTTTGCCCAAAAACCGATGGCAAAATCGCCCATCCGGCGCTTGTCGCTGACAAAATGCAGGAGCGGAATCACGGCAAAACCCAATTGCATGCTCAGGATCACCTGACTCAAAACCAATAAGTTACCCGTGGCTTGTTCGCCGGAAATCGTAATGACCAACAGGGCGGGCACTACGGCCAATAAACGCGTAATCAGGCGGCGCAACCAGGGCGCAATCCGCAAATGCAGGTACCCTTCCATCACGATTTGTCCAGCCAAAGTACCCGTAACGGTACTGCTTTGTCCGGCGGCAATAAGCGCAATGGCGAACAAAGCCGGGGCGTAACTTTTGCCCAACAAAGGCTCCAACAGATGGTGCGCATCCTGAATTTCCGACACGCCGTTGTAGCCGTTTTTATGGAAAACCGCTGCTGCGAGGATTAAAATAGCGGCGTTTACAAACAAGGCCAAATTGAGCGCAATGGCCGAATCAATGGTGTTGTAACGAATCGCGCGGCGTACCCCCAGCGTGGTGCGTTCCACTTTGCGGGTTTGTACCAATGCCGAGTGCAAGTACAAATTATGCGGCATTACCGTAGCGCCAATGATCCCGATGGCAATAAACAAGGCTTCCGCATTTGGAATGGACGGCACTAATCCGCCCACAATGCCGGTGAGTTCCGGTTTGGCCAATATCATCTGGATCAAAAACGCGCCGCCGATGATGGCGATCAGGCCAAGTATAAAGGCTTCGAGTTTGCGAATGCCCCATTGCATCAGCCAAAGCAATAAAAACGCATCGAACACGCTCAGCCCCACGCCCCAGATGAGCGGGATGTGAAACAATAGTTGCAAACCGATGGCCATACCCACCACTTCCGCCAGGTCGCAGGCGGCAATGGCGATTTCAGCGAGGATGTATAAAAAAATGTTCGCAAAAGGGTGGTACAACTCCCGCGAAGCCTGGGCTAAGTCGCGGCGGGCTACCACACCCAAGCGGGCGCTCATACTTTGCAACAACAAGGCGATCAGGTTCGACATGACCAATACCCAGATGAGGGTGTACCCAAAACGACTGCCCCCGGCCAGGTCGGTGGCCCAGTTGCCGGGGTCCATATAGCCCACGCTCACCAAATAGGCCGGGCCGAGAAATGCAGATAAACGCCGGAAAAAACCACCGCCCACATTCGTCTCAATGGAGCCGTGTACTTCGGAAAGAGAAACGTCGCTGTGCTTTTTGTCCATAATTTAATCTTCTGAGATGGTTTTACGCGATAAAAACAGATTTTTCGATACTTTTTCGCTCAGGGTGAGTTCTCGCCCGTCGCCTGCGCGTACACGTACGGAAAGGTCGTAAGGCATTCGCTCCAGCAATTCGAGGGGCACGCCAAGGGTCAATCCGACCTGTCCGAGGTATTGTAAAAAGGCGCTGCTGTGTTCCTGTACGCCGGTGATGACGCCCGATTCGCCGGGCTGCATGTCGGATAACAAAGCCTGGGGCCGGAAAGCCCAGCGGCCCTCGGCGTCGGGAATCGGGTCGCCGTGCGGATCGAATTTGGGTTTGCCCAAAAACACATCGAGGCGTTGGATCAGCGCATCGCCTTGCACGTGTTCGAGTTGTTCGGCCAGGTCGTGAACTTCGTCCCAGGCGAAACCGAGTTTGTCCATCAGAAAAACTTCCCAAAGCCGGTGTTTGCGCACCAAATTAGTGGCCAATCGGTTGCCGGATTCGGTGAGTTGTACGCCCCGGTATTTTTCGTACGCGATCAGGCTTTTTTCGGCTAAACGTTTGAGCATATCGGTCACGGATGCCGCCGTAGTTTGCATTTCAGCCGCAATGGCGTTAGTACTCACCGATTTATCGTCTTTTTCAGCAATTTTGAAGATCGCTTTAAGGTAATTTTCTTCTGCGTGTGAGAGCATTTGGAAGGCGCTTATCTTTTTCTTTTGACAAATATAGGATTTATTTTTAGATAAGGCTAAATATTTTTAAAATGAGCAAAAAAAGTAAACGGCAACGCAAACAATTGCATTTAAAACGAAAGCTGATTACCTCTGCGCCCGGTTCGTCAGCGTCTCAAGCGTTCCTCAGAGCATACGCCCGCAACGATTCGATGAACATGGCTAAAATAGATGCCATTATAAAAAAACACGGATACCCCGGCAAATCCAAGGTCGGCGATGTGCAAGCCTCAACGGCATGGTTGGTCATTCAACACGCATCGCTGCAAAAGCAGTTGGAATATTATCCCATGATCGAAGCGGCTGCCCAACAAGGCGAATTGCGCAAAGCGGATTGGGCTTTATTGCTCGACCGAATCAACATGCGTCAGGGCAAACCGCAGGTGTACGGATCGCAGCTTGTGTCCGACCCCAAGACCGGCCAATGGGTACTGTATTCAATTGAAGATGAAGCGCATGTAAACGAACGCAGGGCCGCAATAGGCTTGGAACCGCTTGAAGATTATGCCTTGCGTTTCGGTATCGTTTGGAAACCGAAGTAATTGTTATTCTTCACGCACCATTTTCGCCGCCGTTACCAACTTCGTGTAAAAAAAGCCATTGTAAGGATATGTCGACGTCGCGGAAACCAGCAAAATATATTGTTCAAAACCGACCCAGTCAAAGTCATTTTCAGCGCGGTCGAGCGGCCTTTCTTCCAAACCCTTGCCGAAATTGGCCCGGCAACTCCCCTTTTGGTAGTAATGGTTCAAGGAACAAATCCTCATGCCGAGTTGTAATTCCGGGTCTTGTTTGAAATAGGACGCCATCGTGTTTCTGCCGAGTCGTTCCTGTGGCGAACTCATGTTATGTACGTTGCCGCTCAGGGTAAGCATTTTCCAGCCCGGATGCCGCAGGTATTGTTTTTTCAGTTTCAGGTACATCAGGCTGTCGCGGTCCTCCGTTTTGGAATCGTCGGCGGTGATGTCGTAAAAGAAAATGTCTACGGTCTTTTTATCGGCCAACGCGGCGATGGCATTTGCCCAGGCAACGGAACCTCGACCGTCTTTAAATGCGGGTTTTGCAAAGAAATCGCTTGTAAAAGCACTTTCCGGCGTGTGTTGATCGCGAAACGCCGTCATTTGATCGGCCGGAATTTCAAACCCGACTTGCACGCTGTCGCCTTTGGCTGCAAACATTTGCGCGAGCGCTGCCAACAGTTGGGCCGGTTCGTTGGTGCCGTGCATTTCACCGAGCATCAGGACTTGAAAAGGTGCGAGCAGATGGTAAATGGAGTCGCTTAATGCGTTTTGCAAGTCGATGCGGACGGCGTTGTCTTTAAAACTGGGCGCGTTGTGTTGCGCCGACAAACGGAAACAAGCCGTTGTCAATAAAAATAGGAATAGTTGCCTTTTTATCATATCGCAGAAGGCAAATAGCATTTGCAATTAGTAGGTTGCCACCAAAGCCTTCAATTTTTCCAGGTAAAGTTGCTTAATCGGCTCGCGCAATACCTTATTGGTGTGGGTATGAAAACTGTGAGCCGACAGGAAGCTGACCTGCAATCGGTTCCAGGCCTGCTCGTCGTTGATAAGGTGATAGGCATTGAGTTCCCGGAACAGGGTGTTTCCGATTTTGCTAAAATCGTTGCGGCCTAAATAATCGAGGTCGGCGTCGCAGATGATTTGTTCGAGCAGGTTTTGCGGCGACTGCGGAATTTTCGTAGCCATAATCATCCCGCAGATGATTTCAATATCTTCGGGCGTATAACCGAAACCCGGCAGCGATGCCTGGGCCATCAGGCAGCCTTCATGTTCGTGGCCGGCGTGTTTGTTTTTTACAAACCCGGCGTCGTGGAACAGTGCGGCTGTTTTCACGAGCTTCAGTTGCCGCCCGCGCACGCCTTCGCCCGCGCAGATTTCGCCTGCCATTTTAAGCACGTCCAGCGTGTGGTGCAGGCCGTGATAGAACAGGGTCTCGGCCAAATCTCGGCGGAGAACTTCAAGAATATATTGTTTTGCAGCGCGGTATTGCATACGTTTCAGGCAGTCGGTTCTCAGGAGAACGTATCCTTTGCTTTGTTTGTTGGATTGCGGGCAGCGTAAAAATGCGTAATTTCCAGAATATAGCGTGCAGTTGGAAAAATATTTTGATAATCAGACCAAATTTGTGCCACATTCATCGAAAAAAAATAAAAAATGCCTGCTACTTTTGGCTGATTTTTCGTCTGAACCATGTTTTCGGCCCATCAGGACGCCGATACAAAATTCACGCCAAACGGCCTTGTCAACAATTTTACACTTAAACAACTCAATATTACGATTATGAATTTAATGGATGTTTTTCAAGGCCACCTCTCCGACGATGTGCTCGGTCAACTGAGCGATCATATCGGCGCCGACAAAGAACAAACGGCTACGGCGGCAAACGGAATTTTTGCCAGCCTGCTTGGAGGTCTTGCCAATCATGCTTCTACCGAAAACGGTTTGTCCGGTCTTGGCTCTATGTTGGACCAAAATCACGACGGCAGTGTGCTTGATGACGTGATGGGTATGGTAACCGGCGCAATTCAAGGCAACAACACCCAGGCGCCGGATAACACACAAGCGGTAGATCCTACCAGTAATGCATTGAGCGGTTCGGGTCTCATTGGCCAACTTTTGGGCGACAACCATGACAACGCCGTGCAGCAGGTAAGCCAGTCTTCCGGCTTGAGCATTGGTCAGGTGATGAAATTGTTGCCGATCCTTGCGCCGATCGTAATGGGGGTATTGGGTCGTGCAAAAAATCAGGGCGGTCTTGATTTGAGCGGTTTGGCAAATATCGTGATGGGTTCGGCACAACAAACCCAATCGGGCGGTATGGGCAGCATTATTGGCTCTGTACTCGGCGGCGTATTTGGCGGCGGCCAACAACAACAAACTCAACAAGGCGGCGGCGATATGCTCGGCAGCGTGTTGGGCAGCATTTTTGGTAAGTAATTCAGGGTTCGCGCCCGCGAACAGATTGAATTTCATAGATAATTTGGGCCATTCTGAGTTTTTCAGGATGGCTCATTTTTTTGAAATCATTTGTTTGGTCTGCCTATGGCCTTTTTCAAATCCCAAATTTGCACCATTGGTGGCGGTTGAGAAGGCACTGACGCAGGGAGGGTTGAATGTTCCTTGCTGAATGTTCCTTGTTGAATGTTCCTTGCTAAATGTTCCTTGCTGAACCAATCAACCCTTCGACACACGAGG
>JBAXTB010000348.1:0-6099 GCA_037130425.1 Bacteroidota bacterium | reverse complement strand
CCGAAAACTAAAAACCTAAAGTGCCAAAGTAGAATTAAGTCAATGACATTGCCCTTTATGGTGTTGGGTAACTACAACCTCCGTTTTAAACAGTTAAAAATCAACATTTTAAATGCTGTAAATTCCAAAACAATCCTACAATTTCCCAAAAATGTTTTTGCCTCATGCTGCCCTTTTTTAGTCCTTTACAATGCCAAAATACATCCGATTACCAACAACATCCTGTATGACCATGAACAACCAACTTCGATTTTTCTTTATTCCTTGTTTTTTGACCGCGCTATTTTGTTTGCCGCTATCTTTTTTACGCGCAGAAACCGGTTTAAGCAACGACGCCTGGTGCGGCATTACGCCCGAAATGGCCATTACGATCAATTTTCAGACGCAGTCCGGCGGTTGTCTGTACGGCGGGAATATTTCCGTAAGCGCAAGCGGCGGCGTAGCGCCGTACACGTATGCATGGTCTGGGCCAGGCAATTTTATCTCTTCGCAGCAAAACATCAGCAACCTGGCACCGGGGATTTATACGATCACCGTCACGGATGCAAGCGGCGCAACGGCAACGAGTTCCGCAACGATGACGGCTTCTCAAACAGTTGTTGCAACGATCTATACAGGGCCAAGTTGCAGCGGTTTCGGGTCGGCCCAATGTGTCGCAACCGGCGGAAATCCACCGTACACGTACTTGTGGGGAAGCGGCTATACCGGGAATTACATCAACGCTCCGGCCGGGCTTTATACGGTGACGGTAACAGATGTATTGGGGTGTTCAACAACGGCTACGGCGGAAATTACATCCGCACAGCCCATCCTGATTTCGTCCGCCCTTACGCCCGTTTCCAACCCCGATGGCTTCGATGGCGCCGTTGATATCACGGTTTGCGGCGGTAACGCACCCTATACATATGCCTGGTCAAACGGCAGCACAACGCAGGATTTAAGCCATTTGACTGCCGGCACGTACACCGTAACCGTTACGGACGCCACCGGGTGTACGGAAGTCCATTCGGAGACGATTACGCAGCCCAATAACCAATCCGGCTCGGGGAGTATTAATGTTTCCGCAACCGTTTCGCCTGTTTCCTGTGGTAATTCTTGCGGCGGCTCCATTACGCTTGAATATTCCGGGAGTTACTACTTTCTGTGGTCAAATGCTGCGGGTGTTCCGTTTTCGACGTCTCCCAACCAAACAAATCTATGTGCGGGCGTTTACAATTTAAGGATACAAAATAGTCAGGACACCGTTTCCAGGCAATATACAGTGGGCTACCCTTCCAATACGCTCCCTTTATCCATCCAAAGTTCCAATCCCGGTTATTGCAATGGCAGCAACGCGGGCGGCGCGGGCAATTGCGAAAAAGTTTGCCCACATACCACCGTTACGTATTCGCTTGATTTACAGGATGTTTTGTGCGGTAACACGCCTACGTTTGTTTGGAATATTACCGGCGCTCAATCCTATTCCGTGAGCGCGGACACGAAATCATGTACGGTTATTTGGGGCGGTCCGGGGGGCGGCGCCATTGCGGTCACGGGCGGGAATTCGGTTTTCTGTTACAGCGTGGCCCCCCGTTGCGTAACCATTGTGGAAGCGCCGGTTGCAAAATTCACCAGCAATCCCGTGCCGCCCGCTACGGGCCTGATGCAAGTTTGCAAAGGACAAACCGTGCAGTTTCAAAACCAAAGCCTGAACAGCGACTTGTACGAGTGGTTTTTCAGCGACGATTTTTCAAAATCAACGGAAGAAAACCCCGCGCACACGTTCAACGCAGCGGGTACCTTTAAAATCATCCTCATTTCCCGCAGTCTTTGCCTTTGCGCCGACACCACAGAACTCAGCGTGGAAGTGCTCGACAGCGGCTCGCCGATTGTGGATTGCGTGAGCACGATTTGTCCGGGCGAGGCAATTACCTATTCCACCAATGCCGATTGCGGCGTTTTCAACTGGACGGTTTCGCCAAACGGCACGATTACTGCCGGCGGACAATCTTCTGACAAAACCATAACCGTACACTGGAACAGCGGCCCCGACGGGGTCATCGGCCTGACGGTTCAAAACTGCACGGGCGCTGCTTGTCCGCAACCATCCAGCATTCGGGTGCCGATTTTGTCGGACGATGCCGTGATTGAAGGTCGCACGCGCGTATGCCCGGGCAGCGAGGAAGTTTACACGATTTCACCCTTCGGCGGCGGCACGTATTTTACCTGGGAGGTTTCGCCGGAAGGCTCCATTTTGGAAGGGCAGGGAACCAATAAAGTGACCATTTCCTGGAAATCAAGCCTAAACAACGGCACGGCCGACGCTTGGGTGCGGGTTAAATACGAAAACTGCTACCTCGGTTGCAGCGGCGACGATCAATTGCCGGTGAAAATACGTCCGCCTTTTGGTTTGAGCGGCGCGCTGGAGGCTTGCGACGGTACCTCTGCTACGATTACGGCCAAACAAGTGGTGGCGGGCGGCCAAACGATTCCTTGCGACTGGACGATGTTTAACCCTGTAAATGCCGTCATGAACGTCGGATCCGGCTCCCCCAGCGCAACGCCGAATTTCAACAGCGGCCCCGGCGGATACCGCATCAAGGCTTATCCAACCATAGCCGGTCAGGCCCTTACTTGCTTGGACAGCGCCGAATACAACATTCGCGTAGCGCCGAATCCTCCCAAACCGCTGAGTATTATAGGGCCTAAAGAAATTTGCCCGTATACACCCTTTAATTATCATGTATCTGGTGTTTCTCCTGCAAATAACGTCAAATGGATTATTAAAAATAGCGATTATCAGCCTATATCAGCAAGTGGAAACTTCGTAAATGTTTATTTTGATTCCGGCACACCCCGTTGGCTGGCTGCTGCACAAATAACAGCTGATGCCTTGGGCTGCATTTCTGATACAATTCAATTCCAGGTAAAGAAGTTACAGAATATCAAATTTACCGGAGACGAATTTATTTGCAAAGGCAGTGTTTCGACCTATACCGCGCCCCAATATACCGACCTAAGCTACGATTGGAAGATAATACCGAATGACGCTGGAATAATTAATTCGGGACAGGGTACCAACATTGTCGATGTTTTCTGGACAAAGGCCGGGACGCACATACTAGATGCCACAATTTGCGGTATGAGCTTTTCTCAATCGGTCACCGTTTTCGCCCTGCCCGATCCGCAACCGATCGCTCCGCCCGGTATTTGTCCCGGACAAACCGCGCCCGTAAGCGCCGGGGCGGCTTACACGTCTTATGTTTGGAAAAACACAGCCGGAACAACCCTGGCAACGACCTACACGGCCCAATTAAATCCGGGCAGGTACGCCTTAGCCGTCACTGATTACAACGGCTGTTCCAACACCAATGAATTTACCATCTTGGACTACCCGGAACCGAATTTGACGATTACCACGTCTGATCCGACCGGTTTTTGCAATAATTCGCTTAATGTCGCCATGGTTGCCCTCACCACCCAGGACGGCGATTTTGACTACGAATGGTACAAAGACGGCGTGCCTTTGGGCGTAAACCAGCCCATTTATACCACCAATCAATACGGTTTGTACTCGGCTTCCGTGACCAACCAGTACGGCTGCAAGGCTTCTGACGGCAGCATCAGGATATTTGAATATTGCGGCGGCGTGTGCCACAATCCGAACCATCCGCCTGATTGTCCGGCCGGCAGCGTGGGATTGACGATTGATCCCACCGGCCGTTGCGATTCTTTTCAGTTTCATCTGATTACCGGCCCGCAATACAAAGCGGGAACGGCGTATTGGAATTTCGGCGAATCGGGCAGCAGTTTGCTCGGTACTTCGACAGACGAAAACCCGACGTTCCAATTTCCGAACGCGGGCAAATACATCGTGGTGATGTATGCCGAGTTGCAAAACGGCGCGGTGTGTAAAGTGTTGGATTCCTTACGCGTGGAAGCCGTGGCGCAGTTTGCGGAAAAACCCGGCTGTCCCGGCGATTCGATTGCGTTTAAAGACGTAAGCACCTACTTAGCCGATGGCAGCATTGCTTCCTGGGCTTGGAATTTTGGCGATGCCGCGTCCGGGGCGGCCAATCAAACCAACCAGCGCAACAGCAAACATATTTATCCGGCCCCCGGCCCTTATACGGTTCAACTGACGGTGTCCGCCCCCAACGGCTGCACTTCGTCGGCCAGCAGCATCATCGACGTGGCGCCGCCGCCGGTGTTCAATTTCGGTCCCCCGCCTTTTGTGTGCGCGGGCAACGCCACGCCCTTGAGCGTGACGACCGGCCCTGAAATCACCCATATTTCCTGGAGTTTCGGCGATCCGGGCAGTGGTGTTTTTAATACGTTCGAAGGTGATTCCGTGTACCATAAATACAATACGGCGGGCGTTTACACGGCTGTTGCCACCGTAGAAAACGTGGCAGGATGCAAGGCCTCCGCTACGCAAACTGTGACGATTACGCCGAATAACCTGGCGGGAAATATTACGCCTGCCGGCAATTCCAGTATTTGCGAAGGCAGTTCCATCAACCTGAGCGCGCCGGGAACGGGTGTGAGCTATCATTGGTCGACCGGCGCGTCAGGTTCCAGTATTTCGGTGACGGAAGAGGGCGTGTACAAGGTGACGCTCACCAACGCCAATGGCTGTACGTATGTGCCGCCAGCCAAGGAAGTATTGGTAAATCCGGTTCCGGACGGCTTGATAAACGCCGTTTTGTACGATGATTTGGGCCTGGCAGCGGGTCTCGTGAGCAATGCGCTGGATGTGTGCGAAGGCGAAGACGTGCATTTGATCGTATCCGACAACGGCTCATATTCCTACAACTGGTCGGGCGGCGGCATTGATGACGAGCAGTTGTTTACGGAGTTTCGGGGCAATTTGCTGAGCAACGGCGTGCATATTTTTAACGTCACCATTACCAATCCGACGACGCAGTGTAAAACCGTGACGCCGCCGTTTAACGTAACCGTACACGGCAAACCCACGGGTTTCAGCGTAGCAGCCGACCAGCCTTGCGCGGGCACGCCGAGCACGCTCACGTACGCGGGGCCGCAACCGCCCAACTGGCAACTGCGCTGGAACAACGGCGTGGCCGGGCCTTCGTTTGTAACCGAAGAGCCGGGACACTTTTTTGTGCGGGTTATCAATGAATTTGGCTGCGTGGGCCAAAGTAATACCGTGACCATTTTCCCCGGCCCCAACATTGCGGCCATTCCGGGCGGTTGCCATGAGCGCTGCGATCCGGATTCATTGTGTTTGCCGCCTTTGCCTGAAATCGTGAGTTGGCAGTGGTTTTTGAACGGAAACCCGATTGCGGGCGCGACTACGCCGAACTTAGTGGCCACCCAAAGCGGTACATATTACGCCAACGTAGAAGACATCAACGGCTGTAAAGCGCAAAGCGATCCGCTCAACCTGACCTTGTACACCGGCACCGGCGACATCAAGGGGAAAGTATGGTCGGACGTGAACAACAACGGCTTAATTGACGCAGGCGACACGCTTGTGAACAACATTCCTGTGATGTTGCTTGGCAACGGCAATATTTTAAATCTGGCCAATGCGGCCGGCAGCGGTGATTTTGCCTTTAACAACATTCCTTCCGTGGATTACACCATCGCCATCAATACCCCGAACCTGCCCACGGGCTGGGTGCCGGTCATCGGACAAGACCAGGCCAATTTGTACGGCTGCGACGATGTGGAAAAGGTGGCTTTGTTGGTGCATTACCATGTTTGTCAGACGTTTACGAGCGCCATGAGCGTGTCGGTTTGCGCGGGTTCCAGTTATAACATCAACGGGGTGAATATTCCGGCGGGCCAAACCAAAGCGGTGATGCTGCGCAGCATTGATAATTGCGATTCCATCGTGACTGTTACGGTAAATGCCCTTCCCGTGGCCAATAGTTCGTTTGAAGCGAATGTCTGCGCAGGCAGTTTTTACAATTACAACGGCGTGGACATTCCGGCGGGCCAAACGCAGCAATTTACCCTGCAAACTGCGACCGGCTGCGACTCTATTGTGACGGTTTCGGCAAAAGCTTTGCCGGTGGCCAATAGTTCGTTTGTCGCGGATGTTTGCGCAGGCAGTTTTTACAATTACAATGGCGTGGACATTCCGGCGGGCCA
>JBAXTB010000347.1:0-6183 GCA_037130425.1 Bacteroidota bacterium | reverse complement strand
CGCAGCGAATTTGTCCTCCTGAGCGCAGCGAATTTGTCCTCCTGAGCGCAGCGAATTTGTCCTCCTGAGCGCAGCGAAGGAACTTTTTTCTAAAATCTCAAGTTTCTCCGTTTCAAGATTCGCTCATTTTTAATCCTTTTTATGAAATCGCATCATTATTACGTTTACATTACCACGAATCCCCGGAGAAGAGTGCTCTATATCGGTGTCACAAACAACCTCGACCGGCGTATGCAGGAGCACCATGATGACACATTTGGCGCTCGTAAATCCTTCGCAGGCAAGTTTTTTTGCTACAACCTTGTTTATTACGAGCATTACACGGACATCCGGGTAGCCATTGCCCGGGAAAAATACCTCAAAGGCTTGCTCCGGGAAAAGAAAATCGAATTGATTGATTTTTTCAATCCGGAATGGCTGTTTTTGAACAGTGAAGCGGCGTTAATGCGCGGCAATCTTCCATATTGGACGGTTGAGATGGAAGAAAAACGACCTTGGTGATCGTTTTTTTATCCCTTATATTAAACGCGCAGCTGTCTTTCTGAGCGCAGCGAAGAACCTGCCGAAGGCGATTGCGCTACGTGTGCCCCTTCCGCCGCCGGCGCACCACGAAAACTCCGGCGCAGCGAAGAACCTACCGAAGGCGATTGCGCTACGTGTGCCCCTTCCGCCGCCGGCGCACCACGAAAACTCCGGCGCAGCGAAGAACCTGCCGAAGGCGATTGCCCTGTGCGTGCGCTTACGCGTATTCGCCTTCGGCAGGTTCTTCGCTGCGCTCAGAAAGACCGCTGCGTTTTTAATTTTGGAGGTAATTTACCCAACGCATCGCAAATTACCCCATCCACTCACCCCTTCACCCGCCCTCCTCATCGATTCTTTTGCCCAACTCCTTTGCATTCGCAACAATTTCCCCAATTTTGCGTCCTTAAAGCCACAGCGCCGTATCTAACAGCGGCGGGCTACATCTGATTATTCCACGAACATGGCCAATTTGACCTTTCAATATCCCGCCTGGTTCCTGATCCTATGCGTACTGCTGGGACTGGGCTTTGCAATGCTGCTCTATTACCGCGATACGACCTTCCGCGATCAATCCCGCAAACTCAACCTTTGGCTGGGCCTGTTGCGCTGGCTCTCGGTTACCCTGCTGGCCGCGCTGTTGTTGTCGCCCTTGCTGAAAAGTATTATTACCGATACGAAAAAACCGGTCATCGTGCTGGCCCAGGATCAGTCGGAAAGCGTAGGCAATACGCTGCAAGGCCCGGCGCTGGAACAGTACAAACAAGACTGGGGCGCCATGCGCGATGCGTTGAGCGCCGATTACGAAGTACACGAACTGGCATTCGGCGATGAGCCGCGCGAGGGCGTCGACTTCGGGTTTAAAGACAAAGTGACCAACCTGTCGCAGGCTATGCAGTCGATATACGACCTTTATGGCACGCAAAACCTCGGCGCAGTCGTGCTGGCTTCCGACGGTATTTACAACGAAGGCAGCAACCCCGCTTACAACAGCGCCCAAATCACCGCGCCCGTGTACACGATTGCGCTGGGAGATACCACACCGAAGAAAGACCTGCTGATTAAACGGGTGTTCAACAATAAAATCGCTTACCTCGGCGACAAATTCACGGTGCAAATAGACGTGGCGGCCACCAACTGCGCCGGCGCTCAAACGGTGCTCCAAGTGAGCAAGATTAACGGCGAAGAAACCCGCACCCTGCAATCCATTCCCGTAAATGTGGCAGGCAACGACTTTTTTACGACCAAAGAAGTCATCATCGAGGCCGATAAACCGGGCGTAAACCAATATTTGATTACCCTCGCCCATATCCCTGGCGAAGCCACCGATGTGAACAACAAAAAAGAACTGTTCATTGATGTACTGGATGCGCGGCAGAAAATTTTGCTGTTGGCCAACAGTCCGCACCCCGATTTAAGCGCCCTCCGCCAAACTTTGGAATCGAACAAAAACTACCAGGTTTTCCTGTCGTACATTAACGAGCCGGGGTTAGACGTTTCCAAATATGATTTTGTGATCCTGCATAATTTGCCTTCGCAAACCAATGATATTTCGGGTTTGATTAATACACTGAACGAAAAACGCATTCCGCGCATGTTCGTGACGGGCGTACAAACCGGGTTTGGGTCGTTTAACAAGGTACAAGCACTGGTGTCTGCCCAAAGCGTGGGACAGCAAACCGACGATGTGCAAGGTAAAGTATCTACCCGTTTTGCGGCTTTTTCACTCACGCCGCGCCTGATCGAAGAACTGCCAAAATTCAATCCCGTGCTTTGTCCTTTCGGTAATTTTGCCGCGCAGGCCCAAGGACAGGTGATTTTGTGGAAACGCATTGGTAAAATCGACACCGACCAGCCCTTGTTGGTGGTCGGCGAAACCAACGGCATCAAGACCGGCATGTTCCTCGGCGAAGGCTTGTGGAAATGGCGGCTGTTTGACTATTTGCAACACAGTAACCACGAAATTTTTGACGAATTAGTTGGCAAAACCGTTCAGTATTTGTCGCAAAAAGAAGACAAACGCAAATTCCGCATCAACCTCGATAAAAGTATTTTTAACGAAAACGAGGCCGTGGTGTTCGGCGCCGAATTGTATGACGACAATTACGAACTGACCAACGAACAAGACGTATCGCTGGTGATTCGCAACAAGGACGGCAAGGAATTTCCCTACAATTTTAACAAACTCGGCAAGGCATACACGCTCAGCGCGGGCATTTTGCCGGTGGGCAATTACACGTTCCGGGCAAATGTCGGTTTCAACGGCCAAAACCTGAGTTACGACGGCAAATTTAGCGTGCGCCCCATTGAGTTGGAACTGTTTGAAACAACCGCCAACCATGCCGTGCTGCGCCAACTCAGCGCCCAATACGGCGGCGAAACAGTGCTGTCAAACGGCATCCGCAGCATTGCGGAAAAGATAAAAGCCAACCAAACGGTAAAGCCGGTCATCTATCAAACGGCCAAAACCAGTCCTTTAATCAACCTGAAATGGATTTTTGCCCTGTTGGCCGCATTATTGGTAACAGAATGGTTCTTGCGACGGTATTTCGGCGCATATTAAGATTTACCTTTGCAGGCTATGAATTTAACTGCGCTTTCCATTCGCCGCCCCTCACTGATCATTGTGGTCTTCGCCGTGCTATCTTTTATGGGCATTGCGAGTTATTTCAGGCTGCCGATTGAATTGGTACCAAAGTTTAATGCGCCGGTGATCACCATCATTACTGTGTACCCCGGCGCTTCGCCTTCCGAGGTGGAAAACGCTGTGAGTAAGCCCATTGAAGACGCAATTTCTTCGTTGGAAGGTATTGACCAAATCCAGATTGGTTCCAACGAAAACACTTCGTTTGTGGCCGTGGAGTTCAACCAGGATGTTGACATAGACAAAGCGGTGCAGGAACTGACGCGTAAGGTGAACCAGATTCAGTCGGTGTTTCCCAAGGAAGTACGCACGCCGGTGGTGAACAAATTTGCGCTGGATGAACTGCCCATCGTGCGGCTTGGCGTGTCGGGCAATTTGACCGGCACGGCGTTTTTCGACCTGATTAAAAACCGGGTGGTACCAGAAATTTCGCAAGTAAAAGGCGTGGCGCAGGTAAGTATCCTCGGCGGCGAGGAGCGCGAAATCAAAATCAACATCAACAGCGCGCGGCTGGAACAATACGGTTTGTCGCTGTTGCAAGTGTCGCAGGCCATTCAAATGGCAAATCTGGATTTCCCGACGGGCAAAGTGACCGATGCGGAAGGCCAAATGCGCATTCGTTTGGCCGGGAAATTTCACTCGCTGGAAGAAGTGCGCAACTTAGTGTTAGGAAAAAGCAAATTCGGTTCTTCCATTTACCTGAAAGATATTGCCGAAGTACAAGACGGCGTGCGCGACCGGGAAATAATTTGTCGCACCGATGCCCAGCCTTCTATGGGCATTACCATCCGCAAACAAGGCGACGCCAATGCAGTGGAAATGGCCGATTTGGTCATGCAAAAGATTAAAATCCTTGAAAAAACGTACGCCGACCAAGGCTTGAAGTTTAAGATAGTGGCCAACAGCAGCCAGTACACCAAAATGGCGACCGAATCAGTGATTCACGATTTATTTGTGGCAGTATTGTTAGTAGGTTTGGTGATGCTCATGTTTTTGCACAGCCTGCGCAACGCAGCCATTGTGTTGGTGGCCATTCCAACCTCCATCGTGAGCACCTTTGTGATGATGTCGCTGTCCGGGTACTCGCTCAACCTCATGTCGCTGTTGGGCCTGTCTTTGTCGATCGGGATTTTGGTGGATGACGCCATTGTGGTCATTGAAAATATTTACCGGCACTTAGAAATGGGCAAAGACCGCGTGCAGGCCAGTTACGACGGTCGGATGGAAATCGGTTTTACGGCCATTAGTATCACGCTGGTGGACGTGGTGGTGTTTTTGCCCATCATTTTTACCATCGGGATGGTGCCCAATTTGCTGCGGCAGTTTTGCATGACGGTACTTACGTCTACGTTGATGTCGCTGTTCGTATCGTTTACCCTTGTGCCCTGGCTCACTTCGCGGATTGCTAAAGCCCACCACTTTCAGGGGCGAACCATTGGCGGGCGCATCGTGCTCCGTTTCGAACAGTTTATAGAATGGCTGGCTGAAGGTTTTGTAAGCGCCCTGCGTTGGGCCTTGCACAGCCGCGCGACGCGCACGACGACTTTATTCGTTGCGCTTGGTCTGTTCGGCGCTTCGTTTTTATTGGTGACAAAAGGTTTTATCGGCAACGCATTTTTTGATCCCGGCGACCGGGGCGAGTTTTTGGTGCAAATTGATTTGCCGAAAGACGCTTCTCTAACACAAACCGACGCCATTAGCAAGGACATCGAAAAATGGCTGCACGAGCAACCGGAAGTAGTCAGTACCTTTAGCACGGTAGGCACCAACAACAAATCCTTCGGCCTCACGCTGGCGCATTTGTCAGAAATACTGGTTTTTTTGAAACCCAAGGGCGAAGGGCGGGATGTCGCCACCGATATTTTTGCCCGTCGAACCAAGATCAAATTAGAAGAGCGCATCAGCGGGGCCAGGATCAAAACTTCGCCGATTGACATTCTCGGACTTTCGTTTTCGCCCATTGAAGTGATGGTAAACGGCCCTAACTTAGATAGTCTGTTTGTGACGACTGAAAAAGTAAAAAAAATTATGGCCCAAGTGCCGGGCTGTGTGGAAATAGAAGGCTCGGTGGAACCCGGCAACCCGGAAGTTAAAATTGACGTAAACCGCCAACGCCTCGCCGACAACGGCCTGACCATGGCGCAGGTGGGGCTTACGCTGCAAACGGCGTTCAGCGGCAACACGGACGCCCGCTACCGCGAAGGCGACTATGAATACCCGATTCGCATCGCACTCGATGCCTTCGACCGGCGCAGCGCAGCCGACATCAATCAGTTGTCGTTTGTAAATCCGCTGGGTAACACGCTGTACCTCAAGCAATTCGCTGAAGTAAAACAAAGCTCTGCGCCTACCCGACTTGAACGCCGCGACCGACTTCCTTCGATTATGGTGACAGCCCAGGTAATCGGGCGCCCCAACGGCTCGGTCGGTCGCGACGTAAAAGCGGAACTTGACAAATTACATTTACCGCCCGGCGCCTACATCAAATACGGCGGCGACCTCAAACGCCAACAACAGGGCATCGGCACCATGGGTTTTGCCTTGTGGACCTCCCTTTTGCTGGTGTACCTCATCATGGTAGCACTTTATGACAGCTGGGTGTATCCGCTGGTGGTGCTAATTTCCATCCCGCTTTCCCTCGTGGGCGCCTTGCTCGCGCTCGCGCTCGCGCAACAAAACCTCACAGTATTCACAGCCCTTGGCTTGCTGATGCTGATCGGCTTGGTGGGCAAAAATGCCATTTTGGTTGTCGACTTTGCCAATCAATTGCGTGCCGAAGGGATGCCCATTAAGGACGCCTTGTTCCGGGCCACCAAACTGCGTTTCCGACCGGTATTGATGACCAATATCGCAATGGTAATCGGATTATTGCCGCTGGCATTATCTACGGGCGCGGGTTCGCACTGGAAAAACGGCTTGGCCTGGGCCATTATCGGCGGCCTAAACTCATCCATGCTGTTGTCGCTGATCGTGATTCCGGTGGTTTATTGGATTTTTGACCGGCTGTTGAAACGGTTTGG
>JBAXTB010000346.1:0-6190 GCA_037130425.1 Bacteroidota bacterium | reverse complement strand
CCCTGGCGATGCTTTTCAAAGCACCTTGCAGGCCCTGCGCCGCCGCACCGAAGATGATGCACGCGTTCCGGATATGCATGCCACCGTGCGGGCGGCCGCGCGCAAGGCCGGAATGGCCGCCCTGCTCTACAAAAAGTTGTCGCGCCCCTCCGAATACCTGCTATTGATAGACAGGTACGACCACCGTGACCATCGCGCGCGCCTGTACGACGACCTGTACCGCACATTGCGCAACAACGAGGAGCTGGTGGAGCGTTTCTTTTTCGAAAACGACCTCCGGCTATGCTTCAATGAAGCCCACCCGGACGGTATTGGCATAGAAGAACTACTGTTTCGCTTCCCGCAGCACCGCTTGCTGGTGCTGAGCGCCGGGCGCGGACTGTTCAGCGGCAGCACAGGCCGCCTGATGAAGTGGACCGAAACCCTGGAGCGCTGGAAACAACGGGCCTTGCTCAGTCCTTTACCGCCCGGACAATGGCGGCGCCGGGAAGACCAGCTGGCACGCCTGTTTCAATTTGCGCCCGCCACCATGCCGGGCCTGGGACGGGTGATTATGGCCTTTGAAACCGCCGACGCCGGTACGCCCGATTTGGCCAAAATGGCCGCCATGGGCGGCGGCGAAACCATACAATTGGATGCCGAAGGGGACGTGTTGCAAACCTTACGCAGTGCCCTGCCCGATGTAAGCACCCGGAACTGGTTGGCCTGCTGTGCTTTATGGCCCGAATTGCATTACGACCTTACCCTTTGGATTGGCAACTGGTTAGAACAGGAGCGCGGCGTGCCGATAACAAGTTTTGAGCGCCTCAACGAACTGCTGCGCCTGCCCTGGTTTAGTCAGGGCGCGATGCCCGATGCAGCCCGCGTATTGTTGCTCAACGAATTACGGGCCACCGAACCTGCTTTGGAACTCCGCCTGCGCAACGCCCTGCACCAATTATTGCGCGAACAAGGCCCGCCGACTGACAGCGCCGCCTGGGACGATTTTGCCTTGCGCATTGCCTTTAACGAATGGATGATTGCCACCGATCCCAAACTCAAAAAAGCCTTGGCGGAGCGCATTGCCCAATACATAGACGCTACCGGCCGTACCGATTTTATCATGGTGCAGGAATTGAAAGGCCCGCCCGGCCTGCTCGATAATTTGTTGCCCGATAATTTGAAGAAACGCTTTTTTAAGGGCGATATCCCGGCGATTGGTTTGCGCGATCTTTGGAAAGATGCGCTTTGGGCGCTGGCGGCCTTGCTTTGTGCGGGGTTGGCGCTGGGATTCTGGCCGGTACAGGCGGGTGAATGCAAGGGGGAAACAGCGGAGGTGCAACTTACCACAGACAGCGTAATAACTTGTTGTATAGACGATTACCGCAAAATACAATTCCTGAACGAGTACCGTATGCGCGCCGCAGCCTCCAAAGCCGATGGCGTAAGAGCCGATACGCTAAAGCCCGAATCTGGGTTGCCGCCTGCCTGGTTTGACGCCCTGGCCCGCAAGGCCGAAGGAGACTCTGCAGCCCAACGCTTGACACGGGAAAGCCGTGCCAACATGGCCAATGCCCTGTACTTGGCTGGTTTACCTGCTTACCGCCTGGCTGAAAACCTGCGAAAAAGCCAGCGTGGCTACAATCCCGATACCTCCCGCCTGCACGCAAGCGCTTGCGCCTGGTTTGAGCGCGCCGCCCGCTGGGATAGCAGCCTGTACCAAGTACGCGCCGCCTCAGCTTGGTGCGGCGCTCCTGGAAACGCATTGCCAGAAGATATAGCACCGCCGACAATAAACAAGGTAATAGTTGTTGCTCCATTTATGGTTACAGACACGACTAGTATCCCGCTACCTGACCTCATCCCCGTACCCGGTGGCAGCTACCGCCGAGGTTGTACGGATGAAAAAGATCCCGATTGTTATAGTGATGATAAACCCGCACGCGAAATAAAAATCAATACTTTTTCAATGGGCCGTACCGAAGTGACCAATGTCCAGTATTGTTTTTTTTTAAATGAAATGGGCAATAAGCATGAAGAGGGAGCAACTTGGATAGATCTTGAAGGCCCTAACCAAAACGAACATTGCCGGATAAAGCAAAATGGCAAAAACTTTATAGTAGAAAAGGGCTACGAGCAATACCCTGTGATAAACGTTTCCTGGTATGGCGCCAAAGCATATTGCGACTGGCTGAGTAGCAAGGTAAATGGCTTGAAATACCGTTTGCCGACCGAATCGGAGTGGGAATATGCAGCGCGCGGCGGAAATAAACCGGGTGGCTATAAATATGCAGGGAGTGATGACTTGGAAACCGTTGGCTGGTATAGCGGAAACTCCGGCAATAAAATTCACCCGGTTGGGCAAAAAAAAGGAAATGAATTGGGCTTAATGGACATGTCAGGTAATATTTATGAATGGTGTAGCGACTGGTATGCAAATAATTATTATGCAAGTAGCTCGTCAGATAACCCACAAGGTCCTGCGACGGGTTCTTCACGTGTGTACCGCGGTGGTTCTTGGCGCTACGCGCCTCGGTTTTGTCGCGTCTCGCTTCGAAACGGCTGGCTTCCTGTCCGTCGCCTCAACTATCTGGGCTTCCGGGTTGCCGTTTCCTCCCAGTGAGGTGGTTATGTCCATTCCGGCCATCAATCGAGCATCGTCACTTTTTGGCAGTGCAAGCAAGGAGGGGGAGTGGGGGAGCACGATGGCGTAGCAGGGGGAAAAAGGGATGTTTTTTTGTTTGGGAGGATTTTGGTTTTTGGGGAGTGGGAGATTGGGCTTCGGGGGGACGGCCCCAAACCCCTGAAGGGGCCGATTTCGGGGGGAGGGATGATTGGGGCTTTTGGGGAGGATTTTTGATGGTGGTGGAGAGGGAGATTGGGCTTTGGGAGGCGGCCCCAAACCCCTGAAGGGGCCGATTGTGGGGGGGGGATGATTGGGGCTTTTGGGGAAGATTTTGATGGTGGTGTGGGATATTGGGGAAGTTGGTGTTTCAAAAAAGATGAGGGATTTGTCCTACCTATAATCATTAGTCCCATAAAGCATTGATTATTAGTTTTTTGCGATGTACTCCCCTTTAGGGGGCGGGGGCGGCCAAGCGAAAAGCACAGAATTACCTTACCCGAAAACAAAAAACCTAAAGCGATAGAGTGGTTTTAGATTTACGTTGTCTGTTCCAAGGATCTGTTTTGTTGGAGTGGGAGATTGGGCTTCGTGGGGGGCGACCCCAAACCCCTGAAGGGGCCGATTGTGGGGAGAGATAATAGGTGTTTTTCGATGAAATGCGGCGTTTTTACGAAAGTTATTTTTTATGCGCTGCTAAATCCCACGGTAGCAAATCCTAAATCCCCAATCCCCCCATTTCTATCGTAAACCTAAGCATTTTTTCAGTCGAAGATCACGCCCTGGGTTTCAAATGTTGCCATTCCTTGAAGTCGATTAATCTAATTCTCCTATTTTTGCCTTAAAAGTATTTATACATGGATTTACAAGGTTTACGGCAAATTGAAGACTTGATTGCAACGCACAGGCTGGAGGATGCGATAAATGATTTGAAACATACGCTGGAAGGACATACCGATCGCCACAGGTTGATTGATTTATCGGGTCGATATCATTTATTGGAGCGAGAGTATAAGGCTGGGAAATTAGAATTAAATCCATATACAGTACAAATGGCGCAGGTGCGCACCGAACTTTTGAGCATCGTTGCAGCATTGGAAAAAGAATTGCGTGCCAAAACAACAACTGCCCCGCGCGCAGGAGATAAAAATGAAGCTGCGCCTACGCCTCCTGCCCCGAAAACTTCATCACCTGCCGCAGATATACCCGAATTAATATACGTTGCCGGCGGCAAATACCTGCGCGGATGCCGCGATGAAAAGGACGCTGATTGCTATCCAAATGAGAAACCGGCCAAAGAAGTAAAGATTAATGCTTTTGAAATTGGCAAAACTCCGGTGACCAATGCGCAGTATTGTGCGTTTTTGAACGCAAAAGGGAATCAGGAAGAAGGCGGTGTGTCGTGGATCGATCTCGACGGACCGTATGATTCGGAACCTTGCCGGATTGAACCGGTGGCCAAAGGCCGATTCGAAGTGGAACCGGGTTATGAGCAACATCCGGTGGTGTACGTCAGCTGGTTTGGCGCCGTAGCCTATTGTAAATGGATAACGACCGTTGTAACAGATAAATTATTTCGTTTACCCACCGAAGCAGAATGGGAATACGCAGCCCGTGGTGGCCGACGTAGCCAGCATTTTAAATACGCCGGCAGCAACACCTTGGATAAGGTGGCTTGGTATACTGCAAATTCAGGGGGTCGTTTGCATAAGGTAGCCGAATTAGATGCCAATGAATTAGGGATGTACGACATGAGCGGCAATGTGTGGGAATGGTGCAGCGACTGGTACGCGGGTGATTATTATGAAAAAGGTCCGGTGGATAACCCGCCAGGCCCGACGACCGGCTCTTACCGCGTGTACCGCGGCGGCTCCTGGTACCTCACGCCGCAGCTTTGTCGCGTCTCGCTTCGCCTCTTCTGGCTACCCGACTACCGCAGCGACTTTCTGGGCTTCCGGGTTGCCGTTTCCTCCCAGTGAGGTGCTTATGTCCCTTCCGGCCATCAATCGAGCATCGTCACTTTTGAGTGGTGCAAGCAAGGAGGGGGAGTGGGCGACCCCGATGGCGTAGCACGGCGAAAAAGGGACGTTTTTTTTGGGGGGGGATTTGGGCTTTTGGGGAGTGGGAGATTGGGCTTTGGGGGGGCGGCCCCAAGCCCCTGAAGGGGCCGATTGTGGGGAGGGATGATTGGGGCTTTTGGGGAGGATTTTGATTGTGGCGGAGTGGATAATTGGGCTTCGGTGGTTCGACCCCAAACCCCTAAAGGGACCGATTGCAAGTAGTTGATAATCTGCGCATTAGGGAACTGATTTGAGATTTGTTTTGAAAGATTCGTTGATTTATACTAAACGGCGTCTGAAAAGCAGCTACTTCGCGCTGATTGTCAATTTCTTAGGCCGAAGACCATGCGCAAAACTATCCAGTGCGAAGTATAGTATTTCAGAAAAAGTAAACAGAAATAAATGAAGATTTTATTTTATGACAAATCTTTAGTGCCATAAACAATTGATTATTAGTCCCTTGCGATCGGCCCCTTTAGGGGTTTGGGGTCGAACAAGCGAAGCGAAATCATCCCTTTCAACAAAACTAAATTCCTTTAAAGTGATAAAGTAGAATTAAGTCAATGACATTGCCCTTCAGGGGCAGGGGGCGGCCAAGCGAAAAGCCACCCAGTTCCCTTACCCGAAAACATTCAACACCCAATTTCTGCACTTCAACCTGCCTTTTCTACAATATAAATTTTTTACGCCCGCATCAGGGTATTCCCCTCCCAACGTGTCTTAGTTTTGTCCATTAAAAAATTAAGTACACAAAGATGAAAATCAAAACAATCCTGTTCCTGTCCATCCTTTTTATTCGGGCTGTTTCCCTACAGGCCCAGACGCCCACCTGGGCCGCTGATGTGGCGCCAATTCTGTACGACCATTGCGTAAGTTGCCACCGCGTAGGAGGCGTTGGCAGTTTTCCTTTGGAGACCTGGTCGGACGCCAAAAACAATGCCTACGGTATGCTTGCGTCCGTGGAATCCCGCAAAATGCCGCCTTGGCGTGCCGATCCGGCCTACCGCCATTTTAAAGACGAAAACTACCTGACAACGGCGCAAATTCAAACTATTTCGGATTGGATCAACGGCGGGCAGTTACCCGGCGATATTTCACAGGCGCCTCCCCTGCCCAATTTTGTCAATGGCAGCCAACTCGATGGCGTTGACATCACGCTTGAAACGCCCATGTACACCATTCCCCAGTGGACGGATGAATACCGGGCTTTTGTGTTCCCGACCAATGTGAGCGTTGATAAATTTTTCAACCAGATTGAAATTCTGCCCGGAAACGACGCGATTATCCACCACATCGTTATTTACACGGACCCGACCAATGAGCCGGCCCTGAAAGATGCCGCCGACCCGGCCCCCGGTTTTAAAACCAATGGCATGGTGGGTAATATCACCCAAAATGCTTCTTTAATTGGCGAATGGACGCCCGGCGGTACGCCCATCAAACTCCCGCCCGCATTTGGTTATCGCATCCCGAAAAACGGCTATTTTATGGTTGAAATCCACTTCGCGCCTGGGCATTTTAACCAGGT
>JBAXTB010000345.1:0-6192 GCA_037130425.1 Bacteroidota bacterium | reverse complement strand
ACTACGATGCCACCCGCACAATAATTTTCTGAATAAGCCCGGAAATAACCTGCGTAGAGCTCAACAAACGAATCGTGAGGTTCAGAATCCACTTTTGCTGGGTAATTATGTGCCAATAAAAGCGACGTTTCAGGTGGATGCGGCCAAATTTCCGATGAATTTCTTTGTCATACGCTTTCATGTTCGCTGCTGAAAAATCATTTTGTTCAAAGCAATCTTTAGCGTGGAAAGCCGCAATCCGGCCCGACACGATTGCCTGACCAATTCCTTCCCCGGTAGATGGGTCGGCAATTGAAGCGGCATCACCGATGAGCATAAACCGCTTGCCCGATATGGGATATTTCCGGTACCCAAACGGAATGCTCCAGCCCTTGATGTCGCTTACGAGCGTGGCGTTGGCAAACCGCTTTTTCAAGGCAGGCGTATCTTCAATAATGTCCAATAACAGTTCCCGGAGCTTGAGTTTTCGCTGTGACACTTCATCCGAAGGCAGTCCGAAGCCGATATTTACCTGATTATCCGTGGAGGGAAATATCCAAAAATAGCCGTTTGGGTATTTTGGTATAAAATAAACCTCGAACGTGCATCCATCGTTTCCTGTAACGCCGGTGTAATACGCACGAACTGCCGCGCAATGGTAAGCCGGATCCATTTTGTAATCGGTTAACAGGCGCCGAACCAATGAAGATGCGCCATCCGCGCCGATGATAAGTTTGCCTGTAAAGGTTCGGCCTTTGTCGGTCGTAATCCTTCCTGCGTGTTCTTCCATGTTCAGCCCCGTTACCTGTTCCTGGAGGAAATAGGTAACGTTCGGAAGGCTTGCTGCCTGCTGATATAGCCAGTTATCAAAATCGTAGCGGGGCGAAATGAACCAATTTCCAGGAAAAGCAACGCGGGAAACCTTCCCTTCAAAAGAATTGATGCCTACATGGGTAATGGGGAACTGCGCTTTGAATTCCTTGAACGCGTTTCCAAACCGGGGCGAAATCAGATTCAATGCTTTGGGTACATAGCCCGCAATTCCATCGCCGCATACTTTCTCGCGCGGGAAATTACTTTTCTCGATTACGGCTACCCTGATATTCGTATCCACAAACCCTAAAGCGGCGGTGCTGCCACCAGGGCCACCGCCACATATAATTACATCGTAATCCAGGCTTTTCATTTAATCCGTGTTTAAGTTCGGGTGGCGAAAATACACTAAATCAACAGATTACGCCGGTCCAAATGAGGCCGGATCATAAGTATCAAATGCTTTACGCAATAAACCTTTCCCGAATAATTTTCCCGTCTTCCCAATCTTGTATCGCAACCTGCACAACCTTAATGGCCCTGTCATTTGTCTTATTTTTTATTGTTGTGGCACAAAAGTAAAAGCCGTTATCTTTACTGAAATCATTGATTTTCATAAGATCATGACAGAAATAACAGCATCATTTTCTCAGCAACAGTTCGAATGTACCAACAACATAAAACGCTTGTATTGGAGCGGCAATCACTGGTACGATATACTATATTTTCCCAAAGATTATCAGGTCGGATATATTTCAGACGGGAATGGCGCCTTTACACAGGGCGACAAAATATTACCCATTTCAGCAGGGCAATTCTTCTTAGTTCATCCGGGCAATGTACATTCGGGTAAACCGGACAATAAAACGGGTTGGGCTGCGGAAGTGCTTGTTATAAAATGTGATTACGTGTATGAAATATGCCGGGAATTAAATCATGGCGAACTAAAATTTCCAATTTTCGAGCCAATGGTTGCCGACAAGGACATGAGTAAATCCTTGTTAACGCGGTACTTTCATACCATTGACATCCTTACAGACAAAAACCAAACAACGCTCGCTGCGGAAACAAACCTGTTTTACGCGATACACGAATTATTGTCATTGCCGTCGTCGCAAAAAATTTCTTTGGAGGAAGCCAATACGTATCAGGTAGCCGTGGAAAGGGCCAAGACTTTTATAGAACAAAATTTTAAAGAAAACTTTTCGCTTGACGATTTGTCAAACCATGCATACTTAAGCAAATTTCATTTGTTGCGGGTATTTAAAGAACAGGTTGGGTTGTCGCCAAACACGTTTCAAATACAACTAAGGCTGAACGAAGCCCGGAAACTGATCTTTCAAAACAAGTCATTGACGGAGGTGGCCCTGGAATTGGGTTTTTCAGATCAGGCGCATTTTACAAACACCTTTAAAAAGTATTCAAACGGCGCAAGTCCGAGAGACCTGAAAAAGACAGCAATATTTTACAATTTTAAGGAGTAGCCGACCTGCAATTTTGTGCCATCAAAAAAACAAAATAAGATGGAAAATTCAATCAACACAAAAAAGGTTTTAATCGGTGGCTTCATCGCCGGCATGTTGCTGAACATCATTGACGCGCCCAACGGCGTTTTAATTGCCGGCCCAAAAATGAGCGAATTTCTGTTGGCGCACAGCATTACACCCAACCCACTGGTGCCTGCATTCTTTTTCCCCTTTCACATTCTGTACGGCATGATGATCGTTTGGACATACGCTTCATGCATCCCAACTTACGGGCATGGCCGAAAAAATGCGCTTTACGCAACGCTTTTGCTGCTTATGACCACCCGGTTTATGGCCTTCGGCTTTGTCGTGATGGGCTTGTTCCCGTTGTCGCTATTCCTGATCTTTTCAGCAACCATGGTAGTTGGCTCAATCATTGGCGGGCTTGTTGGCTGTGGATATTACAGCAGAAAAATTAAATGATTGTGGTTAGCAAATACTTAGTAGGTCAGCAATGAGACTGATTAAAAAAAGGCACAAAGCGTTGAAAAACAACCCTTTGTGCCTTTTTTGTAATCTTTGTTTATTCGTGGTAAAACCCCGCTACTCCTAGTCTTTCACCACTTTTATTGCAGCGCCGTCTTTGCCTGCAAATACCCGCACCACGTAAGTTCCGGCCGGCATTTGATTCAGATCCAGGTCAAAAGTATTTTGGCCTGCTTCGAGTTGTACCGTACGGCTCAATACCGCAGCGCCCAACAAATTGCTCACCTGCACCAGCGCCTCTGCGCGCGTATCCGCATGAAGCGAAATCTGGGTCAAGTCTGATGTCGGGTTCGGTGATGCGCTGATGGTGGAGAAACCCGATACAGGTTCGCCGGTACCAACAGCAAGGCTACGGCTGCCGTTGGCAAACCAAACGCCCCAGTAATGCGAATCAACAAATACCGTGCTTCCGCCCTGCGGTTCAATTTTCGAAGGTTTTAAACCCTGGGTGTAAATGGTGTAACCCGATGCCCCAGGCACTTCAAATGAAATTTTATTGTCCGATTTGTTAAACGTAGGCCAACCCAAGCCGGTCGTGCTCGTTACAATTGATCCGTTATCGCCCGTTTCTGTGTTCGCACCAAAAATATTATATGTATTGGCATAAGTGTCAAACACGTCAAACGCAATAATAAAAGGCGAGTTTTTGGCAAAAACAGGATCGCCCACATTGGTATTCTCAGGCAATCCGCTGAATAGTTTGCTGATAACCGGGGTTTGTCCGGCAGCAAAGGCGCCGTTTTTCCAGAATTCCAGGAAGCCGATGTCCCAGTAACTGATGTCCTGGCCCTGTGAGTTGGTCAATTGGTTATACGCATCGTACATCAAATTGGCGCCGCTGTAATCGAATTCCAGAACATCGGCATATTTCACTTCTCCGGTCGTCGTCGGGCTTTGTGAATAGGTTGGATTGTACAAAAAATACTCCTTTGGATTCACCTGAAAAGGGTCAGCCAAGTCCCAGAAATACACGCGATTATCCTGTGTATTGGTGATGCCGGCAATGAAACGGCCGTCTTTTGAAATCGCCACATTACGCCAAACCGGACTGCCGCTAAACGGCGGATTGACTGTTGGGAAAATTGTGGTGCCTGAATATTGTAAATCAACTGTGATGATGTCTCCTGCGTTATTTACAAATACGATCTGTTTGCCGTTGTCTGTAATGCTTGGGCGACTGCCTACGCCTTCGCTGTAAATGGTACCGAGCACTTGCCCGGAAGCAGCAGCCAGGTTCAGAAACTTGCCGTCATCAGAGCAAACGAGCATCAATTCTGTACCGGGGTTCGGGTTTAATTGGCCCAAATAATTTCCGCCTGGCGTACTACCAGTAATACCCACCGCATCAAATGCAGATGCAGCAGCATTGGCAACCGAAGCGCCATACAGGTCGGTTGCAGCCTGCAAAACGGCAATGCGGCAATCCACAAATTTGCTGGATTTTACCAAATAATCACGCAAAGCCTTGTAATACACTTGTTCCGCCTTGTCTTTGCCCACCGCTGCATTGTTTGCAAACAGGTAAAACGCGTAGTTCGGAATACCGCTGTTGACGTGTACGCCACCGTTGTCCTGGCTGCCAGTGTATTTCTCGTTCACGTGTTTCGGTTGCCACCAAGGGCTGGAAATATTAGATGCGCCGTTGTGCGGGTTCGACAAATCACGCAATGCGCCACTTGGAGAAACGCCGGCTTGCATCACATCCTCACCGATTTGCCAATCGTCGCGGTCGATCATGGCGCCGAAAATATCGGCATAAGATTCGTTGAGTGCGCCGCTTTCGTCCTGGTATTCCAGGTTTGCAGTTTTTTCAACCACGCCGTGGGTCATTTCGTGGCCGCCAACGTCAAGGCCGCGCGCCAATTTTTTAAATGTTGTTCCGCCGTTTCCGTAGAACATGGCTTCGCCGTTCCAATAAGCGTTTTCCATTGAACTGCCATCGCCGTCGGCTACATTTACAAACGACACGATGTTGCCGCCCACACCGTCAATTGAGTTGCGGTTGAAAGCGCTTTTGTAATAATCGTAGCTTTTATTTGAATTCCAATGGCCGCTTACCGCCGTTTTGTTGCTAAAAGTCGTAGAAGCGGACGAAACAAAATCATAATTGAAACCTGTGGAATTTTCGGGCGAAGTATTCAACGCATCAAGCGTTACGATTGCGCCAACCGGGTCGTTCGGCATACTGGACGCAACCTGATTGAACATTGGCTTGCTGGCATCTTCCAGTAAAATCTGGTTGGCCGATACTTGATACGCTCCGAATGTGCGGTTAATATCCAGCAAATCAAGGCCGGTAGCCGTAACCGGGCCGATAAATACGGACGGTGCGGCAGGAACTTCCGGAGCCTCTTCTGCCGCAGCAGCCTGCGTGAGACCGGCAGCGGCAATACGTCCGCCGTCGATTTCACAAGTATAATCATAATGGTGTATCACGGCGCCGCTTTGAGCATCAATGAAATACACCACGCGGCGCAGCATGTTCGGGTGCGACTCTACGCGCCAGGCGAGTTGGCCGCCGTTTGCAGCGCCTTTGCCGGCGTACACCACCAGTTCGGTTTTGTGTTGAACGCCGCCGATCAGTTGTAGTTCTTCAGCCGACCAGCTGGTTTTTACTTTTTCAGTGCCGAAATCCGTCATGCCTTTCTGGATAGCAGCCGTTGCATCAAGCGCAGGCGTCACCGAAGTCAGCGTAGGCGTTGGGAAATAACGGCCGTTCAGGCGTTGAAAATCGCCGTCTTGCGTGTGCGCGATCAATTCCGCGCCATACACCGGAATGTTTTGATACACTTGTTGCAAACGCACGTGCAAGTTGCCCTGTTCGTCGGTTTGAACCGTTTTTACGGTAAATTCCTGCGCCGGGTTCTTGATTGTGGCCGGTTTGAGCGCTGCTATGTATGCCAACGCACGGTCGCCGACCGGCAAAGCGGCTTCAGCGGCCGTTGTTTTGGCTTTACCTTCAAACAACACAGGCATTCCGTCCGCATCAAATGTAACTTTCACGGCAGGCGCGCCGATGGTCGACATGTTGAGCGTCGTTTGTTTGTTGTAGTTGGGAGCCGTTACACCAAAGGGATTTTCGGCAGCCGGAACCATTGGTATTTGTGCGCGGCGGCTCAGTTGTGAAGGATCGATGTTGTTTTTAGGTGGCGTCGGTTTGGTGCGTTGTGCGAAACCGGAAACCGCTGTCAGGAACAACAGGGCGAAGAGGAGGATTTGTCTCATGCAATTATATTTAAGCGTTGTCTGAAAAATCAGATTTTTGGAAAATCACGCGCAAAGTACGGATTTTCTAAAGGGGAAAGACGACATTCGTCGCCGCATTATCATTGAATTAACGGTCTGCAATCGGGTTCTTTGCCTACCTTTGCGGCGCCTTTTTCCAAAT
>JBAXTB010000344.1:0-6207 GCA_037130425.1 Bacteroidota bacterium | reverse complement strand
TTCAAAAAATAATTCATTGAATGTTTAAGATAAAAATCAGTTATTCAGAATTAGGGTTTTTTCAAAATAAAATCCGTGTTTCTTGGAGCATTTCCATACTCCGTTTTAACCTTATTTGTGCATTGTTACTCTTGGCTGGCGTCCAATCCTGCAAAAAATCCGAAAACGACGCCCCCCCGGCGTTCCAACTCCTGCGCAAAGACGCAACGGGCCTGGATTTTGAAAACGCGCTGCATCAAACCAGCGAGTTCAACGTCTTTAATTACATGTACTTCTTCAACGGCGGCGGGGTAGCGGCCGGCGATTTTAACAACGACGGCAAGATCGACCTCTATTTTACGGCCAACATGGGCCCGAACAAGATGTTTTTGAATGAAGGAAACCTAAAATTCAAAGACATCACGGAGCAAGCCAATGTAGCCGGTACGGTCGGCGGCTGGAAAACCGGCGTGAGCGTTATTGACATCAACAACGACGGAATGCTCGACCTGTACGTGGGCCAACTCGGTGAATATCAAAATGTTAAGGGCCGAAACCAGTTGTTTATTTGTAAAGGCATCGACAACGGAATTCCGACCTACGAGGATGAAGCCATTTATTACGGGCTTGATCTGATCGGTTTTTCCACCCAGGCGCTGTTTTTCGACTATGACCTCGACGGCGACCTCGATATGTTCCAACTCAACCACTCGGTACACCACAACGGTACCTTTGGTCCAAGGAAATCATTTGAAGGCAAAAACAATACGCTCTCCGGCGACCGCCTGTTTCGCAACGACGGTCCGGCACTACGACAAGCCGACGGAAGCACGAAAGGCGGCTTTACCGAAGTAACCGAATCAGCCGGGATTTTGGCCACGGTGATTGGGTACGGCTTAGGCGTTGTGGCAGGCGATGTGAACAACGACGGTTATCCGGATTTGTATATCGGCAATGATTTTCACGAGAATGATTACCTGTACATCAACCAACAAAACGGCACGTTCAAGGAACTCAGCGCTGAGCAAATGATGCACACCAGCCAGTTCTCGATGGGCGTTGAAATGGCCGACATTAACAACGACGGCTGGATGGACATTTTTTCCTTAGATATGTTGCCGGAAGATCCATTTATCCTGAAAAGTTCGCTTGGCGAGGACACGTATGACCTGTTTAATTACAAAATCAGCATCGGATACGAGTACCAATACACCCGTAATAACCTGCAACTGAATAACGGCGACGGCACCTTCAGCGAAATTGGGTTGTTCTCCGGCGTGGCTGCCACGGACTGGTCCTGGTCGCCGCTGTTTATGGATTTTGATCACGACGGTTACAAGGACTTGTTTATCAGCAATGGGATTCCGCGGCGCATGAATGACATAGATTATGTGAAATTTCAGGAAAATAGGGAGTTGAAATTAAAGGATAACACCAATAATGTAGAGGACAATGAATTAGATGTGGTGGAAAAAATGCCGCGCATTAAATTGCCGAACAAGTTTTACCACAACACAGGCAAACTGCATTTTGACGACCTGAAAAAACAGGTTTCCGGCGATTTGCCCACGTTTTCAAATGGCGCCGTGTATGCCGATTTTGATGGCGACGGCGACCTTGACGTCGTAGTGAACAACCTTGAAGATGAGCCATTTATTTACAAAAACCTGTTTCAGGAAAACAGTGGGGGCAAGGCTTCTTATTTATCGATTGACTTGAAAGGGACGCCTGAAAATATCCACGCCATTGGCGCTAAAGTGCTGGTTTACAAGAAGAACGGCGAGCGGCAAGTGGAAGAAAATTACCCGGTGCGCGGCTTTATGTCGAGCATGCAAACGCCTTTGCATATTGGTATCGGCGATCCTGCTGGCATTGATTCGATTGTGTTGATTTGGCCCGATCGCACGTGTACGCGCTTGCGTGAACCGGCGTTTAATAAAACGGAAACCATTGCCTGGCAAAGCGGTTTGCCCAAGTTTGATTTTGCAAAATTGCGCGCCCGAACGCCCGCGCCTTACGCCTTTAAGGATGCGACGGCCGAAACCGGTCTTGGTTTCAAGCATGTCGAAAACAACTTTGTAGAGTTCAACCGGGAAAAACTGATTCCGATTATGGTTTCGCGGGAAGGTCCGGCGCTGGCGGTAGGCGATGTGAATGGCGATGGACTTGAAGATGTATTTTACGGATCTTCCAAATACGAGCAAAGCGCCTTGTATTTACAAACAAAGGCGGGCAAATTCGTCCTGAAAACGCCGCCTGCTATTGCATTAGACAGTATTTTTGAAGATGTGGACGCTGTTTTTGCGGATATTGAAAATGACGGTGACCTTGATTTGGTGATTGCTTCCGGTGGCAATGAGTTTCGCGGGAAAGATGAACCAATGAAGCAACGCGCCTATTTAAATGACGGCAAAGGTAATTTTACCAAAGCCGACCCTTTTCCGGATCTTTACCTTACGGCTTCTTGTGTGCTGGCGACTGATTTCAACAAAGATGGGCTGGTGGATTTCTTTTTCGGCGCACGTGCGGTTCCGTGGAAATACGGTTTGACGCCCAATTCGCATTTGATGCAGAACATGGGCAACGGCAGGTTTGAAGACGTAACAGATAAAATTGCGCCTGAATTGCTCACGGCTGGCATGGTGAAAAATGGAGCCTGGACTGATTTAGATGGAGACGGCAGCCCTGATTTACTACTCGCGATTGAGTGGGAACCTCTGACGGTTTTTTTGAATAAAAACGGCAAATTTGAACGTAAAGTGCTTGAAACCGGCAGCGGTTGGTGGAATTTCGTACTGCCTTACGACTTTGATGGCGACGGCGATTTGGATATTTTAGCCGGCAATCTGGGTGAAAACAGTCGATTGAAGCCTACCGTTCAGGAGCCGGTGCGCATGTACGTGAATGATTTTGACGACAACGGACAGGTGGAGCAGGTACTGACTTGTTTTATTGACGGCAAAGAAATTGCGTTTGCCAATTATGAGGATTTGATTAAAACCATGCCGTCCTTGAAAAAGAAGTTTTTGTATTCAAAAGACTTTGCAAAAGCGAGCGTTCCTGAGATTTTTGGAAAAGACAAATTAGCCAAATCGGTGCAGCGCAGCGTAGATAATTTCAAAAGCATGTACTTTGAAAACACTGGTAAAGGCTTGGTTTTCAAGGGCTACGAACTTCCGCAGTCTTTACAGTTCAGTCCGCTTACGGCCGCTTTATTGGCTGATGTAAACGGCGATGGTAAAAAGGAAGTGTTGCTTGGCGGTAATTTTTACGAATCCAATATTGAAATGGGGCGTTATGATGCGTTTTACAGCAAAATGCTGAGCATCGGCGCAGGCGGGCAAATGCAAGTGGCGCCCTTGGGAGATATTGCCATGAAAGGTCAGGTGCGGAGGATTCGGATGGTGATGGTGGGTGGAAAGCCGTGTTATGTGTTTGCGAAGAACAATGCTGAATCACAAATTTTAAAATAAAACAAATTTTTAAAAACAATTTGTTTTTTTATTGCATAGTTGTTACTTTTGCAATAAAAAACACCTATGCCTAAACAACCGCCACCCTTTAAACGGTACATACCCTTTACATCCGATTACGGCTTCAAAGTGACTTTTGGTAATGAAGTCAACACCTTATTTTTACGCACTGCCATTCAGGCCATGATTGAGTTAGAGCGACCGGTACAATCATTGGTATTTGAAAAGAACAGTCGAGAAGCGCCAACTATTCAAGGTCGCCATGTTGTTTTTGATTTAACTTGTCGGCTTGACAACGGAGAGATTGTGATTGTTGAAATGCAATTAGGCGGGTATCCAAATATGGTTAAGCGTCTGGAATATTATGCGACGATACGAATGATTCCATTTGTCAAAAAAGGAAAGTGGATGTTTCAGGGGATACCGCGCATTTACTCGGTTGCAATTATGGCCAAAAGCCTGTTTGGGGACGATGATTACCATCGGATTTCGAGTTTATATGACAAACGCCATCGCTTAGTTGACGATAGTTTGCAATTCATTTTTATTGAACTTGACAAATTTGACAAACCTGCCGATCTTTGTACTACGAACTTAGACAAACTGATCTACACCATGAAAGCATTGCCACAAATAGAAAACCCGGAAGAAATGCCGGATTTTATGCAAGAAGAATGGCTTGCATCTGCTATTAAAGAACTTGACGCCGCGAATTTAGATCCGCACGAACGCGCCATGCTTGAAATTGCAGTAGCGCGGGAGGTAAGTAGTCATTATGCTGCGGATCAATGGGCGGAGTTTGTTGAAAAACGAGGAGAACAACGCGGTGAACAGCGAGGAGAACAACGTGGCAAGGAAACAACCATGCGTCATAACATTCGTTCTATTTTACAAAAACACCCGGAGTGGACCGATGAATATATAAGCGAGTTGCTTAATGCTCCAATTCAAATTGTCTCAGAAGAACGCGAACGTTTGAAATAGCCTCCAGCTTCTCGCTGCGGATTTTCATTCCTATCTTTGCCCCATGAATCGTTATTTTCCTGCCGAATGGTCGCCACAGAGCGCTGTCCAACTGACTTTTCCACATGCAGATACGGATTGGGCCGATGTGCTGGACGAAGTTTTACCCTGTTTTGTGCAAATCGCTGAAACGATCAGCCGTTTTCAGCCGGTTTTGGTTGTTTGCAGGGATATTGAGACGGTAAAGTCGCTGCTCACAAACGCGAAACAGGAACACCTCATTTTTGCCGAATGTGATTCCAATGATACCTGGGCGCGCGACCACGGTGGCATTACCATCCTGGAAAACGGACAACCTGTTGTGCTTGACTTTGTGTTTAACGGTTGGGGACTTAAGTTTCCGGCTTTCAAAGACAATTTGATTACAGGCGTGCTATCACGGCAAGGCGTTATCAAAGCGCCGCTTCGTCCAGGAGGATTGGCGCTGGAAGGCGGTGGTATCGAAAGCAATGGCGCGGGCATTTTGATGACCACGGCAGAATGTATGTTGTCGCCGAACCGGAACCCGCATCTGTCAAAAGAGGCTATAGATCAACAACTTAAGAACCTGTTTGGAGTAGAAAAAGTGCTTTGGCTCCACCACGGTTATTTGGCTGGCGATGATACGGACTCCCATATTGACACGCTGGCGCGTTTTTGTCACAAAAACACCATCGCGTACGTGCGTTGCGATGACCCTTCCGATGAGCATTTTGATGCGCTTCAAAAAATGGAAATGGAGTTATTGGCTGCGCGCAACCTGGAAGGCGAACCTTTTGAACTCATCGCCCTGCCCTGGCCCGATGCCTGCTTTGATACAGAAGGGCAACGTTTGCCGGCAACGTATGCTAACTTCCTGATTATCAACGGCGCCGTGCTGGTTCCAACCTATTCAGTAAAACAAGATGCTGCGGCATTGGACATCATAAAAGGCATTTTCCCAGACCATGAAGTGATCGGTATTGATTGCCGCGCTTTAATTCTTCAGCACGGTTCGCTGCATTGCGTAACCATGCAATACCCGATCGGGGTAATTTAAGAATATCTATTTTGCAATTTACGCTATGTCAAATACAGTAAAAGTCGGAATTGTCCAGCAAACTTGCAGCGGCGATAAACAAGCCAACATTGAAAAATCAATTAATGGTATCGCTGAATGTGCCGCTTTAGGCGCCCAATTGGTCGTGTTACAGGAGCTGCACTGCGGCATCTATTTCTGCCAGGCAGAGGAAACGGCCATGTTTGATCTTGCTGAACCAATTCCCGGCCCCGATACGGAGGCTTTTGCCGCCGCAGCCCGTAAATACGGCGTTGTTTTAGTGAGCTCTTTGTTCGAAAAACGCGCACCGGGTTTGTATCACAACACAGCCGTTGTATTTGAAAAAGACGGCTCTATTGCCGGTAAATACCGCAAAATGCACATTCCGGACGACCCGGCTTACTACGAAAAATTTTACTTCACCCCTGGCGACCTTGGTTTTGAACCGATTCAAACTTCAGTCGGCAAACTCGGCGTGCTGGTGTGCTGGGATCAATGGTACCCGGAAGCCGCGCGCCTGATGGCCTTAGCCGGCGCCGAAATGTTGATTTATCCGACAGCAATCGGTTGGGAAAGCAGCGATGTAGCGGCTGAAAAAGAACGTCAACACGGGGCCTGGTTTACCATTCAGCGCGGCCACGCAGTTGCCAATGGCCTGCCGGTAATTACGGTGAACAGGGTAGGGCAAGAACCGGATTGGACCGGCGTAACCGG
>JBAXTB010000343.1:0-6255 GCA_037130425.1 Bacteroidota bacterium | reverse complement strand
CCATCCCCTCTCAATCGCAATGTTCCGTTTAATTTTTAATCTCAGCCAAACCCACCCCCAACAACTGCCTTGCAATCGGCTCCAAATCCAAGGTAGAACCTTTTAAGTGCATGATCCGGTTCGTATGGTGCATGCTTTCGCCGGGTTTGAGCGCTGCGGCGGGGGAAGAACTTTCTAATTCGTAAAAATCGCCCAACTGCTTGCCGCTTTCGTTCGGACCGTCGTTGTACACATTGATGACGTCGCCTTTGAACGGCTCTTTTTGGGTTTCCCACTTGGAATTGACGTAATCACGGTCGTTGTGATCTTTCGAAAACTGCATGACTGTGAGTACGCCGGCTGTGGCATCCCAGGAAACGGCCAAGGGGAATGCGCGGGTAGGGGAAACGCCGATTTTGCTTCGTTTTTTGCCGTCTGCCTTGAAAAAGATCAAGCCGCGCTCGGCTTTCAGGCGGTCTGCGGGGACTTTACCGAAATAATTGTCGGTTACGATGGGGCCAATTTCGGATTCATCACCCAGATCGTACGGAATGGCCACGGTGGCTTGCGGATCGGCGTTTAACATGCTTAAAATCCAGATGGACAGCAGGCCGGATTTTTTCTCCCAGGCATTGGTACCCATATTTTTCAGCGTGTTTTCCGATTCAAAACCGACGGTTTCCACGCCGTCGGGCAGGTTGTATTCGAGTAAATTGCTGATCTGTTTTTTGTCCAATATCTTGACCGTGCGCTTTATGTTCATGTTGAACTGCGTGCCTTCATAATTGCTCAACAACAGGCTGCGTTCGAACTTTGCTTCCGTTTCGGTGGCTTCTGTCAAATTAAAGGGTTCTGTATCCAATGCCTTGGGAACGAACCAGTTATCGTAGGTAAACTGCGTGCCCGGCTTGAAAAACAGCGAGAATTGTCCGCCTTCCGGACCAAGCCAAAAACGTTCTTCGCCGCCGAATGCGTTGATATGTTCCGTCGGTTTATCCGAAGCAATGAGTTCGTGGTTGATCCAGCCGAAACTGCTGCCTTTTAAGCCGTTGGAAGTGCTGGTCATCACGCGCCCCTGGTATGCCGGACATATCGCTACCTGCGATTTTTGATCTGCGGTGCTGAGCACCACAAGGTCGGGGTGGTGTTTTTTCAGGAATTTGAGGTCGTACTCGAAAGAACGTTTTGCGGGCGGTGGGGTTTTGGTCGCTTTAGATTTTTGCGCCGTTGCCGCAGAAAAGATGCAAAGGGTGAGTAGGAATATTAAGGAAAAATGCTTCATCGTTGAATTGATTTATATTCGTTCAAATACATTATTTTATTTAACCACCACCTCATCCGCAAAAATCCAGCACGGATTTCCATTGCAGGTATGCCAGGCGGGACAGGTTTTGGCGCTCAGCGCTGTAACCCGCACCGCGCGCACTTTTTGTTTGGGAAACGCCGCTTCAATGCGCCGCACTGACTTTTTCCCGTCCGGCTCCAGTTTGAAATCGGTTTCCTTCACCGTTGTAAACGATTGACCGTCAGCCGATACCGCTAATTGCACCTTTTCCGGGAAAAATACCCAGGAGGCTTGATCTTGCAAAAACTGTACGGAAATCGTGGACACTTCTGGTAGATCTTGGTCTTGTTTTGCGTCCGTCATTTTCAAAGTCACATCCAAATCCTGTCCTTCAAAACCAAGCCAGTTATAGTGGTAATCATTGGTACCGCGTTTGCCGTCGGTTAGTTTTTTTAAATCGCCTTTTTCATAAGCGGGCGAGGCTTTTGTGCTTGACTGAATGGTAATATTCGCTGTAGAATCCTTTTCTGAGTCAGGATGTATGAATTGTACAAACGAATGCCAAACCCAGAGATTCCGCGTATCTTGCAGATAATCAATCATATACTGTTCCGGCGGGTAGTTCATTTCGTGCAGCGTTTCATAACCTGCTTCCTTGCAGGCGTCTACAAAATGTTGCAGTTCCTTTTCTTGGAAAAGTGGTTTGTGTACATATCCGCCATTAGAATCAGGCACAAAATAACCGAAATCCCTGATTTTTTCCTGTTCTAATGAAGCAAACATTACAGGCAGTAAGGCTGCGCGCGCATGAGCCTGCGCGGATGAGTTTTCGGGCGTTGTACGAATTGCTTCATATAATACATTAAAGTCATTTAAAATGCCTTGATCGCCCAGAAAAGAATGCGCTTCCACTTGCGGCGTGGCGTAAATGCCCAACCAGCGGTCGCTTTCCTGTAGCCGTTCGGTCAACTGATCGATATAGGTTTTAATCATCGGCGCTGCAGGCCCGTAATAGCCTTTTCTAAAATCTGTCAGGATGGAATCGGCGTTTGCCTCCGGGTTCCACATCAGTTTTGCCAGCAAATAGGCCCGCATGTCGGAAAACTCGGAGCGCGAATGCCCGCTGCCTTGTTCAAACATCATGCGCACCCCGTTTTTTTTGAAAAAACGCAAATTGGGCTGTAAAGTATGCCAATTCGGGAACGGACTCACGTAACTGCGAAACTGCACCACGTAATCCCAAATCATCAAATTTGAAGTCAGCGCCGACCACGCGCGCACGTCGCCCGCGAAGTCCGAGCAGCCTTCTTCGATGCTTTTGCCCCGGTTACACTCTATGCTGCATAGGCAAACACTCACGTTGTCGGCTGGTTTGATGCCGATTGGCGCTTGTCGCGTGTACTGATAGGCGAGGGTGGAGATGGTTTTGTCGGGAAATGCCGCCGCCACCTTGTTTACAAAGGCCAGTAGCGTACCTGCCGGACTGCCGTAACGTTTATCAGCGGCGGCGCAACGCGGGCATTTGCAATAATCGTAATTGTCGTTTTGGCTCACCGACCAATATTTTGCCGTCGGTTTTTCCTTGATTTTTAAGCGCAACGCCTCGATGACGACCTGTAAAACCGTGTCGTTGGATAAACACAATTGCCCCGGCGAGCGCTGCGCCCCGTTCCAGGCAAAATACTCGGGGTGCGTGGCGAACCAGGTTTTTTCCGGGCATAATTGCTGAAACGTATGCACAAACATGCCCCAGGCTTGCTGTTTTTCCAGATTGGTAAGGAGTTTGTGCCAGCGCGCCCAGGCGGCGTTGAAGGCCGGTTCGTACCAAAGTTCGCGGTAAGGAAAAGCGGGCGTTTCTATTTTGGCCTGATAATCAGGGAGTTGCAGGTTTTTTATGTCCGGAATAAAGGAGTCGCGCGGACTGTATTTGCGGCAACCCAGCAGTTCCAACAAGGAATAGGCCGCATACTCTGCGCCCATATCGCCGCCTCCGGCAATGACAAATGCGCCGTTTTTTCCTTGTAAATAAGTGGCGTCATTCGGCAGTTTTTCCGGAACGGACAAACCGAAACCACGGACGGAAGCAACATTTCCTACAAAAATGGGCCTTTGTTTCCGACCGGGTTTCGTGCTTGTTTGAATGATGTTTTGCCCTGTTATTTTGCCAATATAAAATTTCAACACCTGCGCCGCCCGTTGTTCGGATGGGGTAGGGTTGGGTGTTAAAACGATCATGGGCGCCTGGGCTGGGAGATGCAGCGCCGATAGGGTTATAAGCAATAAAATGAGTGTAAATCGCATCCGCAAATAAAAGGCAAAATGCGTGATTTTTCACATTGGACAGTACATTCGCACGTCGGCATTTACCCCACCACCCGTTTATCCTGCGCCACATATTGCGCATAAATCAGCAAAGCGCCGGTAACCATTGTGTTTCTGAAAATATTCAAGAGGTCGTTTTCGCTTGTTGCGGCGCGGGGTACGTGAACCAGAAAAATCATCAACACGACGTACAGCGCCATCAGCAGCGTTGCCAGTTTGTCATACTTGCGGATCATGCAACTAATCATAAATGCCAGGATGCAAACGCCGGAAAAATAATTCCAGAACAAGGGCGCGGGAATCCAGGCGGGTACAAAGGACGCGCCGGTTTCGGGTTTGGTTAAGGGCAAAATAATGTACATGCTGAAGGGCAAAATGAAGAGCCATTTGCCGAGTGCGGTAATTTTTTCCATCGTATTGTATTGTTTTGTTTCGATGGCAAAGTTCCGGCGCTTCAGATGGGCAACTCTTGACAAATGTCAAGGTTTTTAAAGTTTTGCTTTCAAACGGGTAAGTGTTTCAGCGGAAATGCCAAGGTAGGAGGCAATTGCTTTGCTTGAAAGACGGGTCATTAAGGAAGGTTGATGCTCCATGACCCAGCGCAAGCGTTCCAGGGCGTCCATGGACAAAAAGGTGTTGAGTCGAAAAACGGAATTGGAATAAGAGGCTTCCATGATTTTGCGGTACATCAATTCAAACTGCGGTACTTTTTGCATCAATTCCTGAAAAGCGGTATAATTGATAGCCAACAGAGTCGTCGATTCAACGGCCCGAATGTTTTCAAGGGCCTGGATTTGTTGCGCAAAACTGTTTACCTCCATAATCCAGCCATTTTCAAGGACAAAATCGCGGGTCATTTCGTTGCCTTCTTTGTCGTACACAAAAACTTGCACACAGCCTTTTACGATAAAATTGCAATGGCGACAAATATCTCCGGCACTCAAAATCAATTCGTTTCGCTTGTATTTTAGTGGTTCAAAATAGAACAAAACCGCATCCAAGCCTGGCGGCTCCGATCCGATTTGCTCAATGAGATATGTTTTTAGTTGTTCCCGCACCTATTTAATCGAGTTCGTTGCGCACCTTTTGTTTAAATTCCTTGCGTTTCAACCTACTGCGGAATAAATTGCTGCTTCGGTTTTTGTCCCGGTTCCGCCGGATGCACCGGCTTTTGTGGCGTCGGGTCATTTTGGCCTTGTCTGCGCGCTTCATCTTCCGTCATGGTCGTTGGCACATCCTGAAAGCGCACCTGAAGTTTGTAACTCCGATTGATGGATTTCACCACCGGCCCCATCATCAATTGCATCACCGAGTCGGCGCGGGCTTTGGCTTTATCCAGAACATGTTCATTATCAAGCGCTTCTGCACGGAATTGGCGCCGTAATTCATTGAAATTTTTATTCATCTCTTCCCCGCTGATGCCCGCCAAAAAGCCCACGTCCAATTTGTCTACGCGCGGGTACACCTCGTGCGAGAGGATGGTGGGCTGGGGTAGAGTCACGTAAATAATGCCCTTTTTGGGACTAAACGTTACGTCAAAATATTGATCTAATTTAAAACCTGCTTTGATTACACTGATCGCCTCCACCCGAAGATCCGTTTGGGAAATTGCAAGTCCGAAAATCTTGTATTGCAAGGTTTTATCAATGCCCATACGGCTGCGCAGTTCATAAGTGGCCAATTCGGCAATGCCTTGACGTACTTTTTCTTTCAACAGCCCGCGCGAGGCGCTAAAATCCATGATTTCCGCTTTTTTACGCAGGCGTTCTACCATTGGATTTAATCCCTCATTAAGCGCGATATCGCAGGGCGAACTTACGTCTTTACCTTTGGCAAACAAACGTCCGCCGTCGGCTTTCAACAAGGTAGCCATGATTTGCGTTACAAAAAAGCAGGTGTATTTGCCGGATACTTCGTTGAAGAGTTGCACGGCCTGGTTTGCATTGTCCTTGTACCAGTTTTCGTACATGGTGGCTGCCGTATCTTTCAGCGCCACAAAGTCATTGTAATACAAGGTTTTAAGGTATTCATGGTGTATTTTATATTCCGGCTCCAAGCGCCGTTTCAGGCTGTCGGGCAAGGCCATGCGATTGGCTACGTGGTACAACAATGACACGTTAAAATTGTACACCAAATCATTGAATTCCTTTTTATATTGCTCCGGATTGGCCAAAATTTGAAGGGTCGCTTCTTCATTCAAATTGGGCTGGAAATTGGCGTCTACATAGGTTAAATGCACCTGCTTGGGATCTTGCAAAAATGTACCGAGAAGGCCCTCGCCACTAAAAAAAGTCTTGTAAATCACAATACCTGCGATCACAAGCAAGGCAATCAATCCAATTTGTCGGCCCAAAAGCGGGCCTGTGCCTTGCGGCCTGTAGTATCCTCCGGGCGGGTGCGTAGACATAGGGAATTAGTCTGGTGAATGATTATTAAATGTGCGGTATGCTATAACCCCAAAGGGCAATGTCATTGACTTAATTCTACTTTGGCACTTTATAGGAATTTAGTTTTGTTGGAACGGATGACTGTTCTTCGCTTGTTTGGCCCCCAACCCCTAAAGGGGAGTTGATCCGAAAAGTGGTTGATTATCAATGCTTTCTTGAGATATGCTCCCCTTTAGGGCAATGTCATTGACTTAAGGATTTAAGATTTAAGATTACATGATT
>JBAXTB010000342.1:0-6256 GCA_037130425.1 Bacteroidota bacterium | reverse complement strand
ATCATCAAAGAAAACCGCACCTACGACCAGGTGCTGGGCGATATGAAAGGCGGCGCCGGCGACCCAAATTTGTGCTTGTTTCCGGAAAAAATCACGCCCAATCAGCACGCGATTTCGCGCGACTTTACCTTGTTCGACCATTTTTACGTGGCCGCCGAAGTAAGCGCCGACGGGCACAACTGGAGCACGGCCGCTTATGCCAATGATTATACGGAAAAGACCTGGATCCAGAGTTACGGCTTCGGCGGCGGCGATTATGTGTATGAAGGACAACGTCAAATTGCCTGGCCAAGAGACGGTTTTATCTGGGATCACTGCAAACGCGCGGGCATCCCGTTCCGCACTTATGGCGAATTTGCCGACGATTACAAGGCCAATTACCCAACCTTGGAAAAGCATTTTTGCCCATATTTCACCAGCTGGGACACCAAAGTGCTTGATACGATGCGGGTAAAACAATGGGCGCGCGATTTTGATTCGCTGGTGGCCATCAACCAGTTGCCGCGTTTGAATACCCTGCGTTTCATCAACGACCACACGGAGGGCCTGCGCAAAGACGCGCACACGCCGATTGCCATGGTGGCCGACAACGACCTGGCTGTGGGTCAATTCATTGAATACCTGAGCAAAAGCCCGGTTTGGAAAGAATCGGCTGTCTTTATTCTTGAAGACGATGCCCAGGACGGCGCCGATCATATTGACGCCCACCGTTCTACCGCATACGTGGTAAGTCCGTACACGCGCCGCAATTTTGTCGATTCGACGCCTTACACGACCAACTCCATGCTGCGCACCATCGAACTCATTCTCGGTCTGCCGCCGATGAGCCAGCACGACGCGGCTGCTACGCCGATGTGGCGCTGCTTTACCAACAAACCGGATTTCCGCCCATACAAGGCAATTCCATCAAATATTAACCTCGACGACCGCAACGCCGGCAACGACAATCTATCGCGCCAGTTTGACTATTTTGATTTTGCTAAAGAAGATAAGGTGCCTGATTTGGAATTTAACCAGTTGCTTTGGAAAGCGATGAAGGGGGAAGATTCCGAAATGCCCGCGCCAAAGAGGGCTGCGTGGGTGATTGAAGGGGAGAAAGGCGAGGAATAGGTTTTATTGGGGTCAAAAATCCTGTAAATCAAAAAATCCCTATAATCGTGGTTCAGACAGTTGCCGCGTGTACATTGTCTGAACCATGATTATAGGGATTTTTTGATTATTGGGATGTGCAAATGTCTTGCATCATTGATCAAACCCAATTTTCAAGATCCAAATTCAATATTCGCTTAAAGTGATCCTGATTATTTGTCACAAGCACCATATCATGAAGGATGGCGGTTGCGCCGATCATCACATCTGTATGCCCAATCATTTGATTCGTTTTGCGTAAATCTGCATAAATAGTTGCCGCTAATTCTGCAACACTTGTATCAAAATAAATGATTTGGCAATAATGCAAAAGTTGCTGAAATGACTTCAACTGCCGTTGGGCGTCCTTGAATAAAAGCCCGTTTAAGATTTCATAATAGGTAATCACACTAATATTCAGGTGTCCAAATCGGTCAAAAGCCGAATCTATACGGGATACCACATTCGGATACCCTTTCAAGTAAAAAGACAAAGTATCGGTATCTAACAACGGTTCTTTCATATAGATACATTACGATCTGCAAAAAGATCAAGTCGAATCTGCTTTGTTGAGCGCAAGAAATCCTGAAACTCGGTTTCCGACCAATCTTTCCATGCACCGGCCAAATGCGAAATACCCTTCGATTTTGTTTTGACTTCTTTTTTTAACAATCTTTCCAGATAAGCATCCAAAACCGCGAGGTCGTTCGGCGCCAATTGGCCGAGTTTTGACAGCACGGATTGGTAAAGTTCAACTTGAGACATAAGGTGTAATTTTATACAAAAATAGGTATTTTTTTGAAAAAAGCAGATTTTGAAAGATTAACAAAATCTTCCCTCTTGTTAGGCACCTTTAATACTTTTACTTTTGGGAGGCAATACCACTACTCCTATTTAAGGATTACGCAGATTGTTGCCGCGCTTGTGACTGTAATAAATATGAAAAACATTTTAATCCCACCCAAAAACAATAAATTTGCCCCAAGCAAATCCTTTTTACCCGCCAATGACGCCCGCGCCGCTCAAAACATTTGTTTGTTACGCCCATGAAGACAGGACCATCGTAAAAGACCTGCTCAAGCACCTGCGCCCGCTTGCGAAAAAAGACCTGATCGAAATCTGGGACGACGGCCAAATCCTGCCCGGCCAGGACTGGGATAAAGCCATCAAACTCCGCTTGGAAAGCGCCCAACTCATCCTGATGTTTGTGAGCGTGGATTTTATTGATTCCGAATATATTGAAAAGAAGGAGTTAAAAGCCGCCCTGGAGCGCCACACCGAAGGCGAGGCCACGCTCGTACCCATCATTGTGCGCGCTTGCGGCTGGAAGGATTATTTTGACATTGGCCGATTTCAGGCGCTGCCGAAAGAAGCGCTGCCGATCATGTCCAAACATTTTCCCATTTTGGACGATGCCCTCGACGAAGTAGCGCAGGGTATCAGGTTGCTTGTAACGGAAATGCAGCATCAATTGGCCGCAAAAGCCGAAGCCGCGCGTTTGGAGCAAGCCGAAAAAGAAAAAGCCGAAAAACAGGCCGCCATTGCACAATCACAACAGGAAAGCCTGCGCAAACAAGATGAAGCAGCCTGGGAAGCGGCAAAAGAAGCAGCTGAGAACATCAAAGATGAACGCGGGAAAATAGCCGCCTACCGCGTATATTTGGATGATCCCGAACATGTTATACATAGGGTTGAGGCGGAAAAAGCCATAGAGAACTTAAAAAAGGCAGAAATAAACCGCAAGATTAAGGAAGACGCGATAGAAAGAGAAAAGCGGGAAAAACAGGAAGCGGAAGCCGAAAAGAAGCGCTTGGCAGAGGAAGTGGCCCGCCGGGAAGCAGAAGCGCGGAAAAGACAGGAAGCGGAAGCCGAAAAAAAGCGCTTAGCAGAGGAAGTGGCCCGCCGGGAAGCAGAAGCCCGAAAAAAACAGGAAGCGGAAGCCGAAAAAAAGCGCTTGGCGGAAGAAGCCGCTCGCCAAAAGGGTTTGCCGGAAATGGTATTTGTAAAAGGTGGTACGTTTCAAATGGGCAGCGATGAAATTGACCATGCAAAGCCCATTCACGCTGTTACGCTTTCTGATTTTGAAATTGGCAAATACCCGGTGACACAGAAACTTTGGCAGGAAATTATGGGGGATAATCCTTCCTATTTTAAAGAAAATGAAAACTGCCCCGTTGAGGAAGTCAGTTGGGAGGATACACAGGCGTTTTTGAAAAAACTCAATACCCGTTTCCCTGACCGGCAATACCGCCTGCCTACCGAAGCCGAATGGGAGTATGCGGCGCGTGGCGGTGTTCAGTCCAAAGGTTTTCAATATGCAGGCAGCGACATTTTGGATGAAGTTGCCTGGCACAACAAAAACGCCGGTTTAAAAACGCATCCTGTCGGCATAAAAAAAGCCAATGAACTCGGAATTTATGACATGAGCGGCAATGTGTGGGAATGGTGTTCCGATTGGCATGGTGCATATACTTCCGGCAGTCAAACAAATCCACACGGCCCAGCGTCCGGCTCCGGCCGTGTGTTACGCGGCGGGTCGTGGTACTTCTACCCGCTGAATTGCCGTGTGGCGGATCGCAGCAACGTCACGCCCACGTTTCGCAACAACGACATCGGTTTCCGTCTTGCCAGGACGATTTAACCCTTTTACTTTTTTACCCTTTTACCCTTTGGAGATGCGTCATCTCCCTTATGTTTATGTGCATAAAACCCGCAAATGTCTTGCTAATCAGAATCGGGTATATATACGCGCCTATATATGGCGTATATATAAACGCGCAGCGTCTATGTATCGCCGCTGTTTGTATATATAGGAAAATGGGGGCCGTATATATATGGAAAAGGGGGGTGATGAACAGTGGCAGGGTAGGTGGAAAGGGTTAAACGCTGGCAGCGTTGTTGCGATCAAAAATCCGTGTAATCCTTAAATCCCTATCATCGTGGTTCAGACAATGTACACGCGCGGCAACTGTCTGAACCACGATTATAGGGATTTTGAGATTATTGGATGTGCAATAGATAAAATCCAAGCCCTGCCGCGCTCAAAAATCCTGAAAATCATAAAATCCTGCGAATCCTGATTCAGACAATGTGCGAGGCTGTCTGAATCAGGATTCACAGGATTATGGGATTTACAGGATGTGCGATAGTTTAAATTTAAGTGGTGGACACAGATTTATCCCTTCTTCGGATGGTCATCTGTGTTGCTTGCATCCTGTTGATCTGTGTTCCTTTTGTCGCGCACGCGAGGGGATGGGACACAGATGACACGGACTAAAGACACAGATTTATCCCTTCTTCGGATCAGGTCATCTGTGTTGCTTGCATCCTGTCATCTGTGTTCCCCCTCGCAAGCGGCAAAAAAACTTTAAATCCCTTCGCCTTACAACCCATACTTATCCAACAAATACACCAGCGCCGACATGCTCGCCGCCCCCAACTCCAATTCCCGCTTATTCACGGCCGAAAACACATCCGCCGCCGTGTGGTGAATATCAAAATAGCGCTGCGAATCAGGTGAATAACCGATCAGCAAACCTTTTTGGTCGCGCAAATGCCCCACATCCGAGCCGGAGCCGCCTTTGGAAAAATTCAGTCCGTAAGGCGCCAGCAACGATTCCTGGCCCATCACTTTTTCAAAAAACTTGCCGAATACCGCCGGGTCGCCTTCAAAACCGAAACCGCGCGGGGTAAAACCGCCCGCATCGCTTTCAATGGCCGCCAAAGGAAATTCGCCCTTGCGTTTGGATTCCTTCGCGTACATGTCGCCGCCGCGGCCGCCGTTTTCTTCATTCATAAACAACACGCAACGCAGCGAGTGTTTCGGCCGGTAGCCTAAGCGTTTCATCGTGCGGATGACCTCCATGCTTTGCACAATACCCGTGCCGTCGTCGTGCGCGCCCTGGCCCACGTCCCAACTGTCGAGGTGGCCGCCCACGATGATATAGTCGTTGGGGCGTTCGGAGCCGCGTATTTCACCGATCACATTGAAGGACGGCGCGTCGGGCAGGGTTTTGCAATTGAGTTTCATGTACACGCGCGCGTCGCGTTCCGTGCGCAGCAATTTGCTGAGTTTTTCCGCGTCTTTGGTGCTGATGGCCACGGCCGGGATTTTAGCGTAAGCCGAGTCGTAAATCAGCGTGCCCGTGTGCGGCACATCGTCTAATTTCAAGGTCATGGAACGCACCAGCACGCCCACTGCGCCGTAACGCGCCGCCTTGGAAGCGCCGCCTACCCGCTGGTCCACTGCCCCGCCGTAAGCCTCGAAGGTGCGGATCTTGGTGGGATCCATCGGACGGTTAAAAAACACGATTTTGCCCTTGATGCCGGCTTCTCCAAGTTTGTCCAACTCCGCCCAAGTTTTCACTTCCACCACAGGAGCCTGGATGCCTGCAATAGGTGTCGCCACTGAACCGCCGAGAGCCAGTGCGTGCAGGTTGATCTGCGCGCGGCTTTTTGTGCCTTTGATCCGCACCTGTTCGGCCGCGCCACGCACCCAATGCGGCACCATAATCGGTTGCAACCAAACCGTATCCAAGCCGAGTGTGTCGAGCATCGACTTGGTCCAGCGCACGGCTTTTTCGGCGTTTTCACTGCCGCTCAGGCGGTTGCCGATGCGCTGCGTCAGGTGTTCCAGCCAGGCGTAGCTGCTGCCGTCGCTCAGCGTTTGGTTGTAAATGCTGCGAATGAAGGCCGAATCTGCGCTGTGTTGGTTCGACTGCGCGTTTATTTTAGTAGTAAGTGTAAAACACACAATAACGAGCATAGCCCGATGTATGTGAATGGCTTGTTTTTCCCAAAAATTTGTCATGTCTCGATGCAAATAAAATTATGTTTTAAAAAATCAGGGAAAATTCCCTAAAATTTCGAATATCATTTGGCCACTTTTTCTTTTTGAAGCGTTGCCGCAGGGCAATTTTCCTTCGTAGAAGCATTCTGTTTGCCGGTTGTTTGTTGGGGTAAATTTTTTTTCAAAAAAATTTCCTTTAGTTCTTGTCTGTTTTACACAAAGCATTTACCTTTGTAATCATAATCCGACACGCAATAAGAAAATTTGGTTTTATTTGGTTAGGGCTGAGGTAGTGCTGTGGTGGCACTGCCTCATTTTTTTTGCCCTTTTGCAGGCTCC
>JBAXTB010000341.1:0-6270 GCA_037130425.1 Bacteroidota bacterium | reverse complement strand
GACACGCGCCTGCACGGTGGTCGCGCGCCCCTGCGCATCGCGTACGACCGCGCGGGAAACCTGCCGCCCACGCACCATCTGCTGGATGATACGATTGAAACCTGGATATTTGGTCCGCAGCGGCCGGGCGATTGGCAACGTACTCATTTTCAATCACTTGAAAACCGCCTGGAAATTCCCGATTTGCTTCAACAATTGGCCGAAGCCCGCAAAAGCAGCCTGTTGGTGGAAGGCGGCGCGTTGGTTTTGCAGCAGTTTTTAGATGCGGGCGCTTGGGATGAAATTCGGGTGATTACGGGGCCTGGGGCGTTGAGGAATGGGGTAGTGGCGCCGAGGGTGCCTGCGGGGGCGAGAAGATTGGAGGGTTTTGGGGCGGGGGAGGATTGGGTGGAGGTGTTTCACTCAAACCGCCCAAAATACGCCTGAAAACGCCCCTCCTGCATCGCCCGATCAAAATCCTGCCCGATTTTTTTCACCCCGGTCTTGTCGCCGTACAGCGTGATGGTATGTTCAATCGGGTTTAAATAAATATAGATCGTACCGTTTTCCGTTGTCAGCGTGGTCGTCGTCAGAAAGCAGGCTTCGGTAGGCGCGTTTTTTGAACCGGCTACGTAATGTTTGCGCTTGCTGTTTGTTTCTGCGCTGATAGGAATTTGTTTTTTGATAAAATCAAGGAAAACAGGCAACATGGAATCTTGCACCGGTACTAATCTGTATTCCTGAATTTCATTGAGTACATCATCAAAAATCCAATGGCCTTGCCAATTCGGGCGTTGGGCCAATTGGCGAGGTACAATCATTTCGTGGCCTGATTGGTCAGTTTGCCACTCAAAATACGTGTTTAACCAGGTCGGTGTGGCATCTGCAATCGAAAAGAAACGCGTATCCGTGCAATCAAACGGCATTGCATAAGCGGTATTTTTCTTAAAATCAAGGACGACAAGCGCATACTGAATCAAAAACCGCTTGTTCGGATTGAATCGGCTGCCGACAAATACAATTTGGGACTGAAGTGGTGAAAACGCCACAACGTCCGATTTGTCCACCTTGAATTGGTCGATTTGCTTTAACATTTCGCTGGAAGAAAAGTCAAACGGGTAAATTTCAAGCGTTTGTACATCAAGCACAACACTGGAATTAACCATCAGGTATCGTCCGCCCGACAAAAACTGCGCGGAATCAGCATCAGCGTTCAGGAGATCAAGGGGCTTTGACCCAGGTTGACCATTATTGCTGTCGAGCCATTGATAAGTAGTAAAATCGCCGTTACGTTTTTGCAACGGCGTTATTTTGGGTTGTCCATTTTCCGCTGTAAGAAGGTACATCTGCTGCGTTCCAACCAAAACAGCAGGTCGGAGTGCATCTTTTAAAATCAGGGCTTCTGAAAAATATTCCTGTGGTTGTTCCTCTTTCATCGACCGGTTCGTATCAGGTTCAAACACGGGAATTTGTACAAGTTTCCCTTTGTATTTTACCTGAAACCAACAGTTAGGTTTGGCATTTTCGCTGCTGTAAAACCAACCCATTACAGGGGATGATGTCGTGGCTTCCCGGAAAATTTCGAAAGGACCGGAAATGAGACGGACTTCTTTTACCGTATTTTCTCGGCTATTGCAACTGAGAAGTACGGCAAGGCCGAAGCATTTCATGGTAGAGAGGGCATTTTTAAATAAGTTTGGATAGCGTTTCATGGCTTTTATTGCGCCGCCGACCCTTCGTACAATACCTTCCCATCTTTCCCCTCCAAAGTGTACATCCCTTTCCACTGTTTCAACGTCATTGCGTCGTTTTTCCAGGTGCCAGCCCCGTTGTCCTGCACTTTTTTAAGCAGGATTGACTCCTTTGAACCGGGGATGAACATTTCTACCTGCGCATCGTCTTGTTCAGATTTGAACACGATAAAAGCCGACATGGTTTTATCCAAATTCGGCGCCTTAGGATCAAGCCGCACACCCGATTCAAAAATACGGATGCACTCGTTTTTTACAACCGACCAGGTATAACCCGCCGAAGCCTTGCAACCGTGCGCGTCCTGGTCGCCGCCAACCATCGGGTGTTCTACATTGACGGGCGCTTTGGGCGCTTCGCTTGTTTTGTTGGCGCAGGCTGCTGCAAAAAGTAGAAAAATTGGAAAAATTACCTGAATCGGGCGCATGGTTATTTTATTTTAAAGTTGGCGTTGTTAAAATCTTAAGCCTGCAAATGTATCCAAGTAAATGAATTTATTAAAACAAAAAACCCGTGATGGCGAGCCATCACGGGTTAGAATTTATCCTTTAAAATGTTTAATCCCTAAAATTAGGAGATTTTCACATCTACAGCATTCAATCCTTTTTTACCGCGTTCGGTAGAGTACGTTACAACGTCGCCATCGCGAATGTTGTCGATCAGACCCGATGCGTGTACGAAAATTTCTTCTTTCGAAGAGTTGTCAACGATAAAGCCAAATCCTTTGGAGTCGTTGAAAAATTTTACTGTTCCAGTATTCATAATAGAAATAAAATGATATTGTGTCAATATGACCCTACAAAGGTAATGGGTTTTCGAAATTTTTTCAAATTTATTTTCAAAAAGTCCAAATTATTTTTGTTTTCGTGTTAAAATAGGGTAAAAAGGCAAAATAATATTACGAAATGACCCAAAAACGGTTTCAAAACATGCCGGCGCTTGCGTTGTTTTTTCCGCTTGAAACTAAAAAATGTCTGCTTGGCTGTAATATTTTGACTCCAATTGCAGCAAATCTTTTCAAAAAAGCGCTGGTAGTATGAGTAAATGGCGTTATTTTCCCAATAAAAATAGCAACGGCACGTCCAATCGTTTGCGCCACGATACTTCTGAATGGTTTTCACCGGGAAAAAACCGCGTAATCCAGTGCTTGGGTTTGAAACCTTTTTGCCGCATAATCACGTCAACCTGCCGCTGGAGTGGGGGATACATGGCATCCAGGGTTTGATCGCCGTAGTCAAAATAGATTTTGGTTTTCCGCGGTTTGGGCAAATGTGTTTTCAGGTACGCAAACATGGCATCGGGAACCGGGTTGTTTACCATTGTAAAAATGCCGGGCCAATGGGTGCTCAAACAGGCCGCGCCACCAAACACCTTTGGATATTCACAAACAGCATATATCGAGATCAAACCGCCCATGCTGCTGCCGGCAATGAAGGTGTGTTTAGGGCCGGTCTTGGTTGAAAACTGCTTGTCAATCAAGGGCTTAAGTTCCAGTACGATGAATTTTAAATAATCATCGGAATGAATTTTATAGCCGTTAAACACGGAAAAACCGTTGCTGCGCGCAGCCGAATACACCGAGTCTTTTTCGGCCTGTGTCAGTGTTTCGAAGGGTTTTTGCGGAAAATAATCGGAATGTCGGCCTTTTCCGCTGTTCCAGATACCAACTACGATGACTTCCCTGATTTTTCCCGCTCGACTGAGTTTGGTCGCCATTTCGTCTACATCCCAGGCCACTTTGGTCCAGGTTATAGCCGAATCAAAGAGCATTTGGCCGTCGTGCATATATAGGACGTCATATTTTTTAGTCTTGTCGTATCCTTCAGGCAACCAAACATCCACATTTCGGGCATCGACATACTTGGATTTGAAGTTTTCAAAGTGTTGGATACTACCAGCGGAGGCCTTGGGCGTTTGGGCAGAAAGGCTGTTGATAAGCAAAAGTGTGAAAACAGTAAAACTGAATTTCATATACTGATTCGATTGAAAAGTTTAATTTTATGGCATCTTAATTATGAGGAACAATATCGGGGCTTTCCAGAATACCTCATACGTTTTCCGGGTTTCTATATTTTTGAAAAATTCCCAAAACACGGTGGTTTTCATAGAAATTAGTTGAATTTTCGCACTTGAATTTAAAAACTTACACGAATGCGTTCTTATATCACCATTTTCCTGCTCGCACTTTTAGCCGCCTGCAACTCCGGCTCTACCGGCAAGGACAACCATAAATCGTCCAAATTCGATGGCCACAAACGCATGATCGCCATTTTGGACAGTATTTACCGCAATGCCAATCCGACGAACTGCTATAACTTGAATTCCCGTTACGCCGACCTGTACCGGTCGCAATTGGACCAAGCGCAAAATCCGCAAGAACGCACGGTTTTGACTTTTAATATGGCGGAACAGCTGCTTTATGCCGGTCGCACGCAGGAGTGTATTGACGTAATTCAATCCCTTACCGGCGGCGATTTTTCAAAAATGAACGCCGACAACAAGGTGTTGTTTGAGTTGTACGCGCTCGCGTACCTGCGCATGGGCGAACAGCAAAATTGTGTGCAAAACCACACGGCATCTTCTTGTATCGTGCCCATTTCGCCGGAAGGGCAACACAAATTGCGCGACGGCTCCAGCAAGGCGATTGAGTTGTACACCAAGATTTTAGATAAATTCCCGGATGATCTTCAGTCGCGCTGGCTGATGAATGTGGCGTATATGACCTTAGGCGAATACCCGGATCAGGTACCGGCTAAATGGCGCATTCCGGCTTCGATTTTTCAGAGCAGCAGCAAATTAGCCTTTAAAGATATTGCTGTAAACCTCGGCCTCGACCGTCGCGGCGTATCTGGCGGCGTGTGTATGGAAGATTTTGATAACGACGGAGATCTTGATTTATTCATAACGTCCTATTTACTCAATGACCAATGCCGCTATTTTGTCAACAACGGCGACGGTTCCTTTACCGAACGCACCAATGAAGCAAATCTGAAAGGCATTGTCAGCGGCCTGAACACCATTCATGCCGATTATGACAACGACGGCGACCGCGATATTTTTATCCTGCGCGGCGGCTGGCTCGATGGCGGTACGCACCCTAATTCGCTGCTGCGCAACAACGGCGACGGTACATTTACGGATGTGACCATCGAATCTGGTTTGTTGTCATTCCATCCAACGCAAACGGGTGTGTGGACCGACCTCAACGCCGATGGCTGGCTGGATCTCGTGATCGGCAACGAAAGCGGCGCGAAAAAAGGCATCCATCCTTGCGAGGCGTATTTGAACAACAAGAACGGAACCTTCACGAATATCGCCAATTCCTGCGGCTTAGATCTGATTGGATTTTACAAAGCCGTGGTGGCCGGCGACATCAATAACGATCAGTTGCCTGATTTGTATTTTAGCAATCTTTCCGGTGATAATCAATTGTTTGTGAACCGCACAACCGACCCGGCGCACCCGACATTTGAAAATATTTCACGCAAAGCCGGCGTCGTGAATCCGCAAAGCAGTTTCCCGGCCTGGTTCTTTGACTATGATAACGACGGCTTTCAGGATATTTTTGTGTGCGGTTACGATACCAAAACGCTGGCCGATGCGGCGGGCGTCGTTTTGGCAGAATACATGGGCAAACAACCGCCCGGCGATTACGCGCGTTTGTACCACAACAACGGCGATGAAACCTTTAAAGACGTGACCAAAGCGGTGGGTTTGAACAAGGTCATGTACGGCATGGGTTGTAATTTCGGCGATTTAGACAACGACGGCTGGCTGGATTTTTATGTTGGCACCGGCACGCCCGACCTGCGCTCTATTGTGCCCAACCGCATGTTCCGGAACAAGGAAGGCATTGGTTTTGAAGAAATTACAATGGGTGGTTTTGCGCATATCCAAAAGGGCCACGGTATTGCTTTTGGCGACATCGACAACGACGGCGACCAGGATATTTACTGCGTGATGGGCGGCGCTTATGAGGGCGATCAGGCCAATAACCTGTTGTTTGAAAATCCTGGCAACGACAACAAATGGCTGACGGTTGTGCTGGAAGGTAAACAATCCAACCGGGACGCGTTCGGCGCGCGAATTGCGGTGACGGTAAAAACAGCGGCTGGGAAATCGCGCGTGATATACAATAGTGTAGGTACGGGCGCGAGTTTCGGATCTTCTCCCTTGCGAAAAGCAATAGGCTTGGGCGACGCGCAATCTATTGAATCAGTGGAGATTACGTGGCCAAAACCCGGTATTCCTAAAACGATTTTGCAAAATATTCAGTTGAATACGGTGATAAAAGTGGTGGAAGGGGTTGCGCAGGCGGAAACGGTTAATTGGCCGAAGATTCAGTTTAAAACGGGTGGGATGGAGCACATGCACCACGATATGTAGGTTGCCAGGGTTAAACGCTGGCAGCGTTAAGGGAAATGAAATGATTTGTTCTAATCTGCTGATTTTCAATGTTTACTCATCAGATGACTTTGAGTCATCAAATGAGTAAACATTGAAAATCAGCGATTTTAGGGTAAGAATTCGCTTTAGTTCATG
>JBAXTB010000340.1:0-6293 GCA_037130425.1 Bacteroidota bacterium | reverse complement strand
TTAAGATTACATGATTTAAGATGTAGTCGCGTATTTCTGGTTATTGCGGTTGCTTCATTCGTATTTGTAACAGAAATGGGCCCTTACCTCAAAGGATTGGCCTTTTGAAATGCTAAGCGTTACCGCGCCATCTAAAATCTTAAATCATGTAATCTTAAATCTTAAATCCTTAAAGTCAATGACATTGCCCTCAAGGGGCCTCTTCATCTGCGTTCCATCCCCTCGCATTCGGAAAAAATCCTTACATTCATCTATTTCTGAATCGCCTGCTCCACAGACTTCGCCGCATCAAGAACCGTTTTTTCAAAGGGCATTGGTTTCCAATTAAATGTACGCATCGTATCACTAATATCTGCTTCTATCGTGTTTCCAACAAACGGCAACATGCCTTTTACCTCATCATTAAATCTTGCCATAAATTTTAATAGAAACGTAGGTGCGATATTGGTGCTTACCTTCTTATATCCATTTGATTTTAAAATTTGTGCAATTTCTTGCATGGCGTGCGCTTTTTCTGTGGTAACAATGAAGCGTTTGCCGTTCGCTTGTTCATTTTCCAAGGCTGCCACATGAATCGCCGCCACATCCCTTACATCAGACATCACGGAATAAGCGCGCGGCAACATAGGTACTTGTCCGGTAATCAATTTTTTGAAAAAGTCCATTGCTTCCGTCGCCAAATTGCCGGTCAGCGTTGGGCCATAAATAGGGCCGGGATTCACAACCACGAGTTCTAATTTTGTATCCCCTTGTTGATTTTTAATAAATTCCCAAGCCTCTTTTTCAGCCAGTGTTTTACTTTTGAAGTAAGCGGTTACGTTTTTCTCGTTTATATTCGTCCAACTGTCTTGGTTTAATTTTACAATACCCTGTTTCCCTCCCTGCATGGCTACGGTGGAAGAGGTAAGCACCACCCTTTTAATTCCTGCTTTTTGGGCAGCTTTTAGCGCCCTCAATGTTCCCTCAACCGCCGGTTTGATGAGATCATTTTCGTTCTTAGGAACCTTAACCACAAACGGCGAAGCAATGTGCAAAACATAATCACAGCCTTCCATCGCCTTGTCCCAGCCCGCATCTTTCATAAGGTCTAATTCGCAGAACTCCAGGTTTCCTTTTGGGTCAATTTCTTTGGTAATTCCATTTACGACTTCCTCGGTTTTAGATAAACTTCTTACCGAGCCTCTTACAGCGTAGCCTTTTTTTAATAATTCGGCGGCACAATGTTGTCCTACAAATCCCGAAATTCCCGTTACCAGAACTTTTTTCATTTTTTTGAAACTTTATTGAGTTTAAAATAACAACCCAAACCCGGCTTTTACCGAGTTTGGATTGTTTCTATTGGGTTATGACTACATGCCTTCAATGATTACAACCCTGCCTGCTTCAGATTGTAATTCGTTGATGCGAAGGTTTTTATAGGGTTGATACTCCTCTGCGTTGTACCATCCTTCGGCTGCTTCCATACTTGGAAAGCGGAGTACTGCTGCCCAGTTTCCGTCCCATTCTCCCTCTTTTACTTTTGGCGTAGGGCTGCCTGCGATCATTTGCCCGCCGTGTTGAAGTAAAATCGGAATGGCAAATTGTGCATAGCGTTGATTCAGTTCTTCAAGGCTATCAACTTTCATTTGAACCATGATGTAGGCCGGCGTTGTTACATTTGCACTTTCGGTGCTTTTTTCTTGATTTTCCATTTTTTTAATTTAAAGTTATTACTTTTGTTTCGCAAGCAAAGGTAGACTATGGATTGCAATTTGCAAGTGAAAGTCAAAATAAGTTGCAAAATGCAAGTAAAATTAACATTAAATTAACATGAATCATAAATTTCGATGCAACTGCCCCATCACATCTGCCCTTGATATTTTAGGGGACAAATGGGTATTGGTTATCATCAAGCAGATGTTGATAGAAGACAAAATGACTTTCAAAGATTTTATTGAAAGTGATGAAGCCATTGCCACCAATATTCTTTCCTCAAAGCTAAAATGTTTGGAAGAATTAGGGATTATCACCAAAACGCAACTTCCTGACAATAGAAAAACAAATCTTTACCTATTGACAGAAAAAGGAATCGCTCTAACCCCCATCATTGTGGAATTGTCTATTTGGAGTGATGAAAATGTGCGGGACCTCAATTCAATTATGAGAGATAGCCCGGAAATAGCGATTATGAAAAGCGATAAGGGCGCTTTTATTAATATGATTAAAGCGCATTATAAGGCAAGGACGGAGAAATTTAGATAGAACAATTGATCGTTTCATTTTGTAGGTGTGTTTATGAAAAACAGATGGGATGCGGGATAGGTTTGACCAAGCGCATGTGAGAACAAATGCCCAGCAGAAATAAATCGAAAAAAAACATATTTATTTAATTATTTATTTTATTTTTAATTAATAAGTCAGTTTATTTGCATGCTCTTTATTACTTTCTGTCAACATCAATTAAAACATTAAAAGCCTTTTTTATTCTCTCTTCTGACGCTATTTCATCTGCTGGATCAAGCACACCGGCTACAACGCTGACCATGACTCTGCAAAATAATACAGGTTTGCCTGCCGAGTCTTTTACCATTTATGTACTCGGGTTTACGACCGCGTCGAAGAAAATGCTGTACATCGCGGATCCGACAAAATCGAAAACTGCTTCGTTTGTAAAGATTAGCCAGGCGGCAGGCACATTGCCTGCTTATAAGTTAGGCGATCAAATAACTGAAGTACAGGTGAATATTCCTGCTCCTTTCTCGGATGATGATAAGATAGTCGGTGCACGGATATATTTTTTCGTGGCTGACAATTCCATGTTCAGCGCTGCCCCGGCCATTAAATACAGCGGAAATGGTTCAGCTGTAGTTAACGTACTAAACCCGCCAACGAACACAGTGCCACCCTATTCATTCTGTGAGTTCACGATAGATAAGCCGGAATACGGCCCTGTGATCGATGTGCAAACCGTAGATGGATTTACCTTGCCGCTTACCATCACTTTAAATCAGGGGGGAGCCGTAGGGCAATCATTCGGTATAAGCCGTTTAGACATTATGAATTCCTATGCGCCTTTCATCAAATCTTTGGATCCAAGTGCAAATGCTGAACCTTTTCTTGATATGCAGTATGCTTTAAACTCAGGTGGCTTACTGAATCCGGGACTTTTCCTCACTGCAATTGATTCGACAAACCAGTTGTTGCATCTGGACAGTAAATTAAACAGTTGGTTTGATGCAGAGCTTGACAAACTGTTCAGTAACACAAAATTGAGTATACAGGGAGTAGTAGGATTACCGGTCGGAGATGAGGATACAAAGATAGAAGCTGATATATATACGGTTTCATCAATAAATGCCATACCGATTCCGGAAAATACAAAACTGTCACATCCAGCCTTAAAATTTGTAGGAGCAAAACACCAAAACGTATTTACTGTTTTTAATCCTATCGGATTGTGTACCATGTCATACACCGGAAGCAACGGTCCGATTCCTATTACAGGAGTACTCTCTGATGCAACACTGGAATTTACAAATCCCCTTCCATTGGACACTAATCTTCAGGTTGGTATGTATGTTACAGGTGCGGGCGTTGATCCCGAACTAACCACTATTGAATCCATCAATACGGACAATAATGGTATTACATCAGTTACACTGACCGGAAGCGTATTGAAAGGTAAAACGCCTAATGCACAATTCGGATTTTCCAAAGTGCCCAGTATGTTTATGACCAGTGGAGCCATGGTATTTGCAAATGCGGGCGTATTTGCTTATGCACCACCAAAGGATTGGAGCGGTGCTAAAAAAGCCGTGCAACACAATATTCAGAATCAGATCGTGAGTGCACTCAATCGTGGCGTTGCGAACAGCGCACCTGCTTCAGGCAATACAGAAGGATATACTTCAGCATATTGGGGTACTCAAACCAACTGATATCCTGAAAAAACAGAGCAAAATTTATTCTCTTTATTTATGCATACCGGAACGGTAAAAACGACCAAGATTGATCCCCAAACGGAACAAGCTGTTGAAGAGATTATACCAATATTTATACAGGCTGAACATTCCACAACATGTGCACGCGGCACCACGATGGGGCAAGCATACGGCTTTGCATACGATGAAAACGCCGGTCCAATTCCACCGGCTCCGGCAGGGCAACCTGAAGTCCCATCTAAATTCGATCCGCTTCCACCAGGAACAAGCGGCATGACCATAACCTTGGGTCCTTGGAACTAATTGTTACCACGCGTGGCAGAAAATAATACGTTTTTGGGGATGTGTTGTTGTGTCGGTAGGGTGTATTCGTTCCCATGATATACCCTACTGATACAACAGATGCCGCCGCAGGGGCGCCCCTCGTGGGCGCTCAACCCGATGCCGGGGGCAGTACGGATGCTGTTGTTGGTTGGACACCATTTTGGACGTCGATCCAATGAACGGGTATTTCGAATACCGGTACGATTTATAATTCCGTCAATTTTCGCCCACGCAGGAACTCCTGCCGCCAATGGAAGAAAAGCGCCAAAACCCTCCAAACGATTAGAACGATTGGAGGGTTTTTATGTTTAAATGATTCGAACGAATCAATCAAACTAAAGTCAATGTCGATCATAAAACTATTCATCAGTTACGCGCTCACTTTTGCGGTTTTCCTGCTCATCGACATGGCCTGGCTCGGTTTGATTGCCAAGGGTTTGTATCAAAAATACCTCGGCGGTTTTTTGAGCGAACAGGTCAATTGGACGGCGGCCATCGTTTTCTATTTGCTGTTTGTGGCCGGTGTTTTTATATTCGCAATCATGCCTTCGGTGGAAAAAGGCTCTGTGGTTTCTGCGCTTGTGTTGGGCGCCTTGTTCGGCTTTTTTACCTACGCCACATACGATTTGACCAATCTCGCCACGCTCAAAAACTGGCCGATCAACATTGTCTTTATTGATATTTTATGGGGGGCGGTTTTGACGAGCATCGTCAGTACGGCAGGTTTTTACATCGTCAAATTGGTCCAATAAATGTTGACGCAAGCCTTTTTTCAAGCCGCTGCACTCATTTTCGGCTACATGACTCTGTGGTTCTTTTTTTCTTTGATAAAAAAGCGGAATGATGTGGCGGACATTGCCTGGGGATTGGGCTTTGTGGTCATTTGCCTTTATCGCGTGTTGACACATCCGATATGGCCCATTTCTGCATTGGTTTATTTGCTTGTTGCGGTTTGGGGGCTGCGTTTGGCTGTCCATATTGCGCAGCGCAGCAAGGGCAAGGAAGAAGATTTTCGTTATCAAAAATGGCGCAAAGAATGGGGCCGGTTTTTTGTGTTGCGCTCTTATCTGCAAGTTTATTTGTTGCAAGGCTTTTTCATGTTGCTCATCAGTTTGCCCATTTTGATGGTTGGCTTTGCCAAAACGCAGCATCTAAATGCGTTCAGTATCATCGGTTTAATCGTGTGGCTAATCGGTTTTGCTTTTGAGGCAATCGGGGATTATCAATTGTCAGTTTTTTTAAAGCACCGAAAAAACAAGGCCGACATCATGCAAACGGGGCTTTGGAAGTACACGCGCCACCCCAATTATTTTGGCGAAGTTTTGATTTGGTGGGGTATTTTTATCATCACGTTGCCTTTACAAAATGGTTTTTGGGGCATCATCAGCCCATTGACCATTACTTTTTTGTTGCTCTATGTGTCGGGTATCCCGATGCTGGAAGCGAAATACAAAGACAATGAGCAGTTTCAAGATTATAAACGCCGGACGAGCGCATTTTTTCCTAAAAGGCCGGAATGAGAAGGACAATTAAAAGGAACATCCAGCAGGGAACATCCAACAAGGAACATCCAACAAGGAACATCCAACAAGGAACATCCAACAAGGAACATCCAACAAGGGTATTCGTTCCCATGATATACCCTAGCGATACAACAGATGCCACCGCAGGGGCGCCTAAACGGGCGCCCAACCCGATGCCAGGGGGCATTCGGATGCCGTTATTGATGAAAACCATGTTGGGCGCCCGTTCCAATGCATGGGTATTCGTTCCGATTGTCGGGGTGGGGTTTTAACATGCAACGTAATCCCGATCCATTCCCCTGTCAGTACCCCTATCTACAGATACCACCGCAGGGGCGCCTAAACGGGCACCCAACCCGATGCCGGGGGCAATACGGATGTCGCCGTTATTTGTTGGACACCATTTTGGACGTCGATCCAATGACGGGTATTTCGAATACCGGTACGATTTATAATTCCGTCAATTGTTTGGCATTTGGTTGGGCGCCCACGAGGGGCGCCCCTGCGGTGGCGACGACGGAAACGG
>JBAXTB010000034.1:0-25688 GCA_037130425.1 Bacteroidota bacterium | reverse complement strand
AACTATCGAAGAGCCGCATAAAATCCTTAAGTCAATGACATTGCCCTTTAGGGGTTTGGGGCGACCAAACGCAAGGAGTCCATAATCCGTACCAGAAAACCAAATTGATTATGGTTATAGAAAATCAAATGATTCCATACCCCTATAAAAATGATTCAACAACAAATGAGCATTCCATTTCCGCCCCAAAATCTTCAGTCCCCTAAACAACAAATCATCCCCCCTTTAGATCGGCCCCTTCAGGGGTTTGGGGCCAAAGCCCCAAGCACAGCCGCCAATACCCCGCCCAAATCATTTATCACCTCCTCATTCGTAAACCTGATCACGCTGACCCCAATCTCCAATAAATCAGCAGTACGGCGCGCGTCATAGTCCTGTTGCTCGACATTTTGGTGATAGCCGCCGTCCACTTCTACGGCCAAGCGGGCGGCATGGCAATAAAAATCAAGGATATACTTGTGAATTGGGTGCTGGCGCCGGAACTTGAAGCCACCTAATCGCTTGTCTTTGAGCGCTTTCCACAGAATGGCCTCCGCATACGTCGGGGATTCCCGATTTTGCTCGGCGTATTGGAAGGATTTTGGTGGCGCATGGTGGAACATACGCGGTTTTTGGGGCCTGTCTTGATCTTGCATACGGATTATGGATTATAAATACGTGTTTGTGCGCAAAAATCAGGGGTTAGGCTGGATTTTCCAAATAATTTTGGGGTTGCACCCCGAACCCATGAAGGGGCCGATTGTGGGGAGGGGTAATCTGTTCTTTTAGGAACCGATTTGAAACCGGTTGGGGCAAGGAGATTGTCTCATATTTCAGAAAAAGTATTTCAAAAACAAATGAAGATTTTATCCCATCCAAAATCTTCAGTCCCTTAGACAACAGATCACCCCTCCTTAAGATCGGCCCCTTCAGGGGTTTGGGGCGCCCAAACAAAACGCGCAGTCCCAAGACCACGCGCTTTTTATAAAACAATACTTATCCCGTAACTAAATTGTTGTACCCTATTTAACAGACTTACTCACGCGCCGCCATTTATACCAAATACCTTTAAATGCATAAAACCCGCCAGCCAATAAACCTGCCCATCCAAGAATAACAACTAACGCTGCTATTACTTCCCCCCCTGCACAAGCAATAGCACAAGCCAGTCCTGTAATCCAATATCCAAGTAAAACAGCAACTACAATCGTTAAGAAAGATAATGATAACTTCAAAATCAGCAAGGCTACATCTTCTACCTGATCCCACGACCTAATTTTTTCGATCTGCTTTTTAAGTTTATGCTGAACGATTTTTTTAAGTCCCCATGATGACTGTTTGTGCGCCTCCTGATGGCGCGTAGTCAGGGAACCTTCAACATATTGCACGCTTGAGACCTGAGTCGCTGCTAAAACCGGTTGATACGCCCACTGCACCGTTTGGTTCCCGACAAAAAACCACAGCACGCCGCCTAAACAGGCAAGTAGAAAATCCATACGTTTCTGTTTCTGGTAATAACGTTCCCGCGCTAAAATGGCATTCCTGTTAACAGTCGGGTAAGAAACCAGGGCTGCCACACCTGCTGCCACAATCAGCCATTTAAAGGAAGCAGGCAGGACAAAACCCCAAATATTAACCATAAACCCTAAGGAGAAGGTCAAAACAGCAATTAAAATTTTAAAAACAACAATCAATGTTATGGCCGCAGACCGATGCTTGCGCGCCCAGATGGAATAAGAAAACATGCGTTGGTACATAATAAAAGTTTTAGTTGGTGATGTATATAATTGTCCCAGAATCGAGTTACCAAGAAGCATTTCGCTCCATTTATTCTTTTTGACTTACTACTCGTTATCTATTTTTTTCACCTTTTTCTATAAAAGCAATGATACTTTTTAACTCCTCATTTCAACGGAATACCAATGGCGCCACCGACGGCGCCACCAACAACCCCACCCAAAATACCGATAAGAACTCCTTTAGTACCACGATCCAAACAATTGTTACCGTCATTGGGAAAACCAAACAGGTTATTGCCATCTTGGACATAGGTACCCGATTGACATGAATCATTTGCCTTACTAACAGCATGACCGATCAATTCACCTGCTAAAAAACCAACTATAGCCCCCACTACCATCCCACTCCAATGGTTACGCTCAGACTTTTCTTTACCACCCGTTGCGGTACTGTTTGGCAGCGTGGCAATATGATGTTTTTGTAGCATGATGCTGGGCGGGTACTCGTCGTAAGGGCCTCCGGGAATGGGCGCACCGACATAAGGCTTGGCGTTATCCCTCATTCGATTATGGTCTGAAAATTCAAGATTATTAGACTTTGGCGCGTTATAAGATATACTATTAACCTGAGTAGTATCCTGAAGCCAGGATTGTGCCTGAAAAGGGCATGGAATCGAAAGGAGCACTGCGAGCAGCAGTACCGGAATGAATAATTTCATAGTCGTTAAAGTTGATAAAAATGATGTTTGAAAAAGTTTTGAGGGGCTTAATACAATACTGAACTAAACTAATGAACTAATTTATTTGGTTAACCTTGATGATACAAAGGTCGCAGTGGAACATTTCGAGACCTAATTTTTTGATGGATGCTTCATCCGAAGCCGTTTTTTCTTTTTGACGGATGGTAAATAAAATTACGAATTCGTACCTTTTGAAGGCTTTTTTTGACGATTTATCAAAACCACAAGGCGAATTCTGCTGAATCGTCAAAAATGATGTGTTTTGATTAGCGACTCGCTGTGTCGTGCAGGTCGTTCACACAGATATTACGCATAAAAAAGGCGCAGATTTTACACAGAAACCTTCTGCGTAAAATCTGCGCCTTTTTTATATGTGAAATCTGCGCGATATAGAACAATCGGCGTTTTACAACTCCCCGCAATCGGCAATCACAACCGCCGCACGCGTACCGCCTGAAGGAGAACCTTGCTTTTCCATCAGTTCTACCACCTCGTAACCTTCAATCACCTGGCCGAATACCACGTGGTTGCCATTCAACCAGCCGCACTCAATGGTGCAGATGAAAAACTGGGAGCCGTTGGTGTTGCGGCCGGCATTGGCCATACTCAGAATACCAGGACCAGCATGAATGCCCGCTTTACCTGCAAATGATTCATCCTCAAAACGGGAACCATAAATAGATTCACCGCCGGTGCCGTTCATGCGGGTAAAATCGCCGCCCTGGCACATGAAAGCCGGGATAATGCGGTGAAATGGGCTGCCTTTAAAATGCAAGGGTTTGCCCGATTGGCCAACGCCTTTTTCACCAGTACAAAGTGCGCGGAAGTTCTCAGCAGTACGCGGCACTACATCGGCGAACAACTCAAATACGATGCGGCCCGCAGGCTGACCTGCGATATTGATGTCAAAAAATACTTTCGGATTTTCCGGATTGGGGCTGACAGGTGCTGTGTACATAGAAATCGTTTTTTTGAAATGAGGCGGTAAAGATAGGTGATATTGCAATCTTAACTCTATGGATTTTTTGCGTCAATCCAACTCATGTCAGCGCAGATAGCCCAAATCCCGCACCTGGGCTGCATCTGTTACGACGTGTGTCTTCCCATCTGTCAACAAATACAAACGATCGCTGATTTCCATTACGTCTTGGTACAAATGGTCGGTGATAATAAATATGGTACCTATTTATCGCAACACCGTCACATCCCCCTTAAACAGTTCCACGATCCCGTCAATAAACTTGATTTTCATGTAATACGCGTACACACCCGCAGGCGCGTCCTCCCCCCGGAAAGTACCGTCCCAGCCCGATGAAAGCACAGAAGGTTTGAAATTGTGGTTTTCAAACACCAAATCGCCCCAGCGGTCAAATATTTGAAGCACTTCAATCGCGTCCACACCGCCGCCTGCGAAAGCCGTAAAATGATCGTTTAAAGAAGAACCCGGCGCAAAAATATTCGGGATATACACCGAACTCGGCAACACCCGAATCTGGCGCGCATCGGATACCACACAGCCGTTGGAATCGGTGACAAACAGCGTATAAGTTGTTGTTATTGAAGGTATTGCCGTGGTGTTCAAACAGCTCGGACAAGCCACATTCAAAGGCGGCTGCCAGGCGTATTGGGCCACATGGTTTGGGTGCAAAAGAGTTCCGTTTAGGTCAATCGCTTCGCCCAAATGAATCGTAATATCAGGGCCAACATCCACCGAATTGGTCACTGGTTCCGCAATCGAGATCGTGTCAAAAACAAAACACCCACCCGCATCCTGTACCTGCAAAACATAAATACCCGACTTTAATCCGTCGAATTGCGGGCCGACAACTGCCGTACCTGCATTCAAACTATATAAATAAGGTCCTATGCCGCCCAACACACTCTCCACCTTGATTGAAGCATCCGATAGACCGGGGCAAGACACACCAGTAACATTCAGGCGCAAAAGCATTTCGGCAGGATTCGTCAACTCGGCCGAAACCGTGTCCGTACAACCAAGTGCATCGGTTACGGTAATCGTGTATTGTCCGGCAGGCAAATTAACCCCGCTCGTACCAAGGCCGCCCGACCAGACATAACTATAAGGAGCCTGACCGCCTGTAGCAGATACGGAAATGGAACCATCCAACGCATTAAAACAACTTGGGTTTGTGGTCGATTGGACGCTTGCCACCACGCCGGGCGTTTGGGCGATACTAATTTGAACAAGATCCGTACAACCCTTTGCATCGGTAACCGTCACGGTGTAATTCCCAGCGGCCAAACCATTTGCATTTGGCCCGTTACCGGCAACAATGGTCGACCAAGTATAACTGTAAGGCCCAGTGCCGCCGCTTTGCGTGATTTTAGCCGTTCCCCCCGCGCCATTGCAACCGGCGGCCGTAACAGCGACCGTGTGCTGCAAAATCGCAGGCTGCATCACCGTGGCTTCAACGGTGCTGGTGCATTGATTGGCGTCTGTAACGGTGACTTTGTAGGTTCCAGACACTAAAGCGGTGATGCTTGGGCTGTTTGCGGCCGCAGGCGCCCACATGTACGTGTACGGAGGCGTGCCCACGGAAGCGGAAATAGTAACGGAACCATTATTGCCCCCAAAACAATTGATGGAGCCTACATTAGATACTGTGGCCTGAACGCCCGGTATATTGCCAACCACAACATGTATCGTATCGGTACAACTTGCTGCATCTGAGACAGTTACAACATAGTTTCCGGCTGGTAAATTGCTCGCCGTCGCAGTGGTGCTTACTTGCGAAGACCAGGCATAAGTATAAGCGCCGGTACCGCCATTTTCAATTACTGCGGCACTGCCATTGGCCTTGCCGCAAGTCGATTTTTGCGCAGTGGCCGTATGAACAAACGCCGGCGGTTGAAGGATACTTACAGTTGCCGTTGAGGTACATTGCTTGCCGTCTGTTACCGTAACGGTATAATTTCCGGCGCTCAAATTAGAAGCCGTTGAGCCATTTCCACCGGTTGGGGCCCAAACAAAGGCAAAGGGCGCTGTTCCGGCCGTCACGGAAGCAGTAGCGCTGCCGTTGTTGCCGCCGTGGCAACTTACCGGCACAAATCCGGCAATGGAGGCTTGCGGTGGCGGAATAGCGCCAACATTCAAATGCACGGTATCTATGCAATTATTCAAGTCCGTAACAGTGACGGTATAATTGCCCGCAGCTAAGTTGGAGGCGCTGTTTGTAACGCTGCCGCCAGCCGACCAATTATAGGTAAATGGCGGCTTTCCGCCTGTTACCGTAATGACAGCCGCGCCGTTTGCATTGTTGCAGGAAACAGGTTGGAGCGCTACATTGTGCTGAAACGGCTGCGGTTGCGACAACTGCACAGACGCTGTGGCAATACAGTTATTGGCATCTTTGATTTGAACATTGTACAAACCAGCGGAAAGTCCGCTCGCAGTAGCCCCGGTACCGCCGCTTGGCGACCACGTATATGCAAATGGAGCGGTGCCGCCGGTAAGGGTAACCGTTGCGGCTCCATTGTTGCTTCCAAAGCAGTTTACAGGCACAATATTTGTGATATTTGCCGATAATCCGGCCAAATTGCCGATTTGAACAACGGCCGTATCTACACAACTATTTTGATCCGTAATGCTTACGATATACAGACCTGAAGCGAGGTTACTTGCGGTAGCAGCATTCCCGCCCGTTGGCGACCAAAGATAGGTATACGGAGGCGCGCCGCCGTTGGCAGAAACCGTCGCCATTCCGTTTACTGCGCCGCAGGCAGCAGGCGATGAACTTACCGTATGTTTTATTTGTGGCGCCTGCCCGACAACTGCGGTAGCCGTTGAAGTACAAGCATTTGCATCTGTAACCGTCACCGTGTAGGTACCCGCGCTTAGTCCGGTTGCCGTGGCTGCATTTCCGCCGGTGGGCGACCAGGCGTAGGTAAATGGCTGGACGCCGGCACTGGTACTCACTGTTGCGCTGCCGTTGTTACCGCCAAAACAAGTGGCCGAAACAACCGTGGCCAAGGTAGCCTGTACGCCGGGCACATTTGTAATTGTAAGATGTACCGTGTCGCTACAACCAAGTTGGTCTGTGACTGAAACGACATAATTCCCCGGACTGAGTCCTGATGCGCTGTTGCCGATTGGCGCACCGGAAGGCCAACTGAATGTATAAGGCGCGGTGCCGCCTGCTTGCGTGATAGTAGCCGTACCGTCGGAACCGCCGCAAGTAGCGGCCGTTTTGCTGATTTGATGCGAAAAAGGCGTTGGTTGTGTAATAATTACCGTGGTAGTCGCCGTGCAAAGATTAGCATCGGTAATCGTAACGGTATAACTGCCTACGCTTAAACCGGTTTTTGTCGGGTTCGTGCCGCCGCCTGGCCAGTTGTATGAAAACGGCATGGTTCCGCTCATGGCGCTTACGGTAGCGCTGCCGTTGTTGCCGCCAAAGCAACTAACATTTGTTTGGGCGCCGACCGCTGCTTGCAAAGCAGGCAAAGCGCCAACGGAAATATGCGCCGTATCCTGGCAGCCATTTTGATCGTTTATAGAAACGACATAATTGCCCGTTGGCAGGTTATTGGCGGTGGCATTGCTGCCGCCGCTCGGCGACCAGGTGTAACTGTATGGCAATGTGCCGCCGCTTGCAACAACAGTGGCAGTGCCGGTCGGGTTGCCGCAGGCGGCCGGGGTTGAACTTGCAGTATGTTGTAATACAGGTGGTTGTGTGACGGTAACAGTAGCGGTGGCCGGACAAACCCCGGCATCTGTAACAGTGACCGTGTAGATGCCAGCCGTCAGGTTTATGGCAGTTGCGCCAAATTGTTGAGGGCTGGTGCTCCACACATAAGTCGGGTTTCCGTTGCCTTGCGTAAGCGAAGCCGTGGCCGAGCCGGTTGCGCTACCAAAACAATCAACCTTGGTCATGGCAGTTCCAACCCCGAAAATGGTTACACTTTGGGTAATGGTAGATGATCCGCTGCACATATTGGAGGCTTTCAGTGTAACGGAATACACCCCGGGGCCGCTGAACGCATGGGTAGGATTTTGCAGGGTACTCGTATTGTTTGCACCGGATGCAGGGTCGCCGAAATTCCAATTCCAGGTATCCGGGCAATTAATAGAGAGATCCGTAAAATTATAGGTAGTTCCGCCTGCGCAAATCTTTGAAAAATCGACGCCAACTGCGGGCGCACTGCCGATGTAAACATCGTCAAAAGCCACACCGTCGAAGTTGTTGCAGGTGGTACCGGCACCGAAGGTAAAGCGAAATTTCACGCTCGGTTTATTGGCCAAATAAGGCATACAGTGCTTTGCTTCCACCCAACCGCCGCTGCCGCTGCCGCCAAGGCAACTGCCCGACGTGGGCTGCATATTGCCCGACCAGCCGTCGCGCGGGGTAGCAAGGGTACTTAGGTAGGTAACTGGCGCTTGGTTGTACCAGTTTTCATTCAAACAATCCACCGGATCATTGATGCCGCCTACGTTCGTCCAAGTTGCGCCAGCATCTAAGGAATATTGCAAATTAGAGCCGTCGAAGCGCTGTTCGGATTCCCACCAAATTTTAATCTTGATGTAGGGGTGGTTCATCAGGGTAAAATTAAAACAAGGGCTTTCTACAAAGGAGCGCTGTCCGAATGTGTAAAAACTACCGGTCAATCCGCCGGTTACCCAGCATTTTGTACCGGAAGCCGCTGAGTTTATCGCCATTTTTGCGGGTGTTCCCCATGCCCAATCTGATCCGACCCCGCCGGCAGTCCAGCCCCCTTGACCGGCTTCAAAGTTTTCAAAATAAGGAAAAACGCTGATGGTGGTACCGCATTGTGCCTTAGCATCAGTATAGGCCGCTGTTAGCCCTGCCAATACTAAAACGAACAACTGAAAAAAAGCGGCAACAGTGAAAGGTCGCAAGTAACGCATAGATGGTTTGCTTCGTACAAAAATAATAACCGACAAAGGTAGCCACAACACACTTAATACCGGATGAAATAAATGTAAAACCGGTCGAATGCAGCCAGAATACGGTAAAATTTAACCTTTAATCCACCTTGGCTTTAAAATCGTATTTCAGACCCCAGTATTCTTTCAACACCATTTTTACGGTGCCGACGGACACAGGCGATTCGATCATTAAAGGAATACGGTTTTCATCGTCGGATACCCAAACCGACATTTGGGTGCCTTCCTTAAACACCGTACCTGCAATCACATCTGGTTGAAACCTGAGCGTTTTATACCGACCCATATTATGCAAACGTTTATCCCCGTCTTGCCCCATAAAACGCAGTTTCAGAGGATATTCCGCCTGATCCATAAAAATCCGGAACGGCACTGTATACCCTGGCTTCCAGCCACCGAAATCGGCGTTGCGCAGGTAATAGAGGCTGGACAAGATGTCGTGTACGCAATCGGTTACAGTGTGTTCCGTTTTGGTCTCGCTGTCGCCTCGCTTGGTCGCGCGCCAAACCGACATTTTTCGGGTACTTTGGTTGAAAGCGATTTTTTCAAAAATATGGTAGTTCCCTTCGTTTACGCTGCGTTCTGAGTAATTCGGCAATAAAGTAGCTTTGCTCACCCAGGAATCATAAGAATCATCCACGGTAAAAAACCATTCATACGAACTATAAGTCTTGCCTCTTGCTTTGTAATGATACTGATCGCCTTCGTCCAACACCTGAAACGTAACTTCGCCAGCCGACAGCCACACAAAATTCCAGTTGTAAAAAATTTTATATGTGAGTTTTTCACCGTGCTGGAAGGTGAAATTGGAGGTCTGGCACGAGTCAGAATCTGCCAGAAACTCCTGTACTTCCGGCGCGGTGGTGTGCGGAATGGTAAAAGCCATCAGGAAAATACCTGTGGCGAATATGGAGATTTTACTCCTCTTCATAGCCCAAAGTTTTACTAATATTGACGTTAAACATCAAAAAGGTACCAACTAACGCCGGTAAAATCAAGTTTATTATCCAAAGCAAAAAGGTAGAAGCTAAACTACTGATTTCAGGCGCTTTAAAATAACTCCACACGAACACCGCCAGGTTACCTCGCAGCAACAATCCTGCAAATGCCGGAACCGGCAATATTGTTTGAATCATAAAAATAAAGGAAATACCGGAAAATGCGGCCCAAATATCGGTTTTTATGCCGAAAAAGCGCAGCATGAAATAATATTGGGTCGTATAAATCAGGTATCTAATAGCCGACCAAGACAAGATAATCCACAAGTCCCGTGTTTTTAATTGTTCCACCAATTGCAACCCGGAGGCCGCCGAAGCAAACCATTTAACCTGTGTTAATTTTTTCAAAATGGGCAAAACCCGGCCCGGGTTGAAATAAAAATAATAAAACAATCCAAGGGAAATAACCACGCAAGCCTCCAGCCACGGCCACCAAAACTGAGGCGTCCATAATCGGTTCACAAGCCAACCGGCACCGATTAATCCGCCAGTTAACAGTACCAAATACTGCGCCGCGCCGCCCACGGCATTTGACGAAATTGATTTCCATTGATGCACCCGCTGTACAAACAGCAAGCGACCGCCAAATTCCCCGATTCGATTAGGCGTTATCAAGGAAAATGTTACCCCAACCATCACTGCCGCATACGCTCTTTTGAGGCTGACTGGCTCGTAACGCTGCATAAAATAGCGCCATTTGTATGCCTCCATGAACCAGTTAAATGGCAAAAGTATGAGCGTAGCAAACAGCCATAACAAATCAGCCTGTTTAACTTGAATCAAAAATTGATTAAAAAGCACAGATAATTGATCCCGTTTGCTCAACTCGGTGTATAAAACGACGAGTAACAACAGGGTAATGCCTATTTGAAAAACCCGGTTGAGTAATCGCCAAGGCAACCGTTGGAAAGATATGGCAAAACGCGACAAGGCTAAAAATTTGGCAAAGTTGATCTCACGCGTTTTATAACGCATAAATTGGGTCATTAAAAATGGGCAATTCCCGAAAATACGAGAATTGCCCATTGTATTTTACTGAGCGCCGCCAGAAAGGCTGCATAACTTGTCTTACTGAGTACTGATCCTCAATAGATTAGTACAAACTTTTCAGCGCGAAGTATCAGGAAGTAGGGATTAATATCCTGTTCCTTTGTTTGCGTTCATGTTCAATTTTTTGCCCGCTTTGCCAGCTTCCGGACCTTCTGGACGCGCCATTTCTGTTTCGCCTTTAGCCACGCGGAATTCAACGCGACGGTTTTCCAGAATTGAGCCATCGACAGGAATCAAAGTTGAGCCTTCACCAACCCAGTTGAGGATCAAACGGTCGCGAGAGATGCCGTACTGAGCAACGAGGAAGTCAACTGCTGCTTTAGCGCGGTTGTAAGACAATACGTTGTTGTATTTTTCAGAAGAACGTTTGTCGGTACCACCTACTGCCACTACTTTGATGTCTGTGTTTTGTTTCAGAACAGTAGCGATTTGATACAGTTTTTCGTATTCGCCGTAACCAATTTCGTAGCTGTTGTCTTTGAAGTTAATCATTGGCAGGAACCATTCCGTCATTTTAGGAGCCGGAAGTTTGAAGTTAGCCAATTTAGCGTCAACGATGCGGTTAACATCAGCTTCCGTGATTGGCTTCGGAACCTGTGCAACACCCATAGCGTCTACTTTGTAACCTGGAGGAGAGAATGGCTCTTTGTCTTTGTAGTCAGGAACTTTGTCGCCGTCGCTGTCGAGGGTTACGCCTTTAGAATCAACGCGCGCGCCTGCAGGGCTGTTGTCTTCGTCGTCGATTGCATCAATGATACCGTCGCCGTCAGTGTCGGTTGGGTCATAAACCGGACGTGCTTCCAGTTTAGTGATTGCATCGGAAACGCCGCTAAGCGGGTTCGCCCAGTACAAAGGCTCTGCTTTTTTCGAACCGTCAGCATTTTTGCCGAGGTTGAAGTTGATCAGCAGGTGCGGGTAGTGCAGCAGGTCGCGGTATGTAGTACCCGTTTGGTCGAGGTTTGCATCAGAATCAAGCAAATCTGCATTTTTACCGAACAGCGTATAAACTGTGTACTCCAGACCGATATTAATTTTCGGGTTGATGCGGTAAGCCAAACCAGCGCCAAGGCTCAGGTGCAGGTTGGTTGTAGCGTCAAGTGAAGTTTTCGTAACACCGGTGATACCAGCGATATCTTTCGTTTTGTAGTTATCAAAACCTACGCCTGCAAATGCATTGATAAGCAATTTGCGTACTGGCTTGTCAAAACGAATGTTGTTCAAAGCAACAACTGCTTGAACATCGCCAGACAACCAAGACAAAGAAGAAGTGCGCTTTGGCGTCGTACCAGCAGCAGCAGTTTCATTTTTAGCCGCAGCAAACATAACGCCGCCGCGCAGGGAGAACACTTGGTCAAGCGCTTTGCGAACATGAAGTCCGCCGCCGAAACCAGGCTTCGCGTCAATGTCGCCGGCTACAAAAGGAATGCCGAGGTCTAAGCCTACTTCCCATTGATCTTTCGGTGTAAAAGAACGATAAGGGGTAGCAGCAGTTGGCGCAGTCTGCGCATGGAGCGCAATGGTAACTGTTGCCAAAAGCAAAGCAAAAGTAAATTTTCTAACCGTCATAAGGTCGTTGCTTTTTGTGTAATGAATGAATGAAAACAGTTTTGTCGTTTTTGTTTTGTGGGTTAAATCTTCAATACGTTGGGACAATAAATGGGGGGAAGCGGATTAAACAAAAAAAGGGCAAATTATACCCCAAGCTTTCTAAGGGCCAAATATAGGGCGTTGGTAGAAATGTTATGCGGTTTTGGGTTAATTTTTATCGTTTCTTGCAATCCAGACTTGATTGTCTGCGAAATATCGCTAAAAATCGCACGATCCGTCATCACAACGTCGGGCTGCATCAGGTAAGCAAAAACACGGGCCATGCCACAATTAGCAATAAAATCCGGAATCAACCCCGTATGTTCGTCGGTAAAACGGGCTGTAGGCCCAAAAAACACCTCATCATCCACAAACGGAACGTTGGCGCCGCAGGCAATGACTTCAATGCCGCCTGCGATCAATTGGTCAACCTGCGCCCGTGTTACTAATTTAGAGGCGGCGCCCGGAATAAAAATATCAGCGCCCAATTGCCAGATTTTTTCATTCACCGTTTCAAAAGGCAGCATATCCGATGCGCCTAACTTATTGCCACTCTTTTCGTTAAACAAAGACTTTACTTCTTCCAGCGACAAACCTTCCGGCCGAATAATCCCGCCGTCGCGGTCGATGATGCCCACCACTTTTACGCCTTCTTTAGCCAGGTAACAAGCTGCTGCCGATGCGACATTGCCCCATCCCTGAATAATAGCCGTTTTGCCCGCCGGCGTGCTTTGATGGTACAAATCGTAAAAATGCCGCACAGATTCCGCCACGCCGTAACCTGTAATCAGGTCGGCCACAGCGTATTTGTGCTCACCACCTTCCGGCACGTATTCAGGGTCTTCCACAATTTTGGTGCAGCCGTATCGCAGTTGCCCAATGATATTGATTTGCTGACCTTCCGTGGGCTTCAAGTGGCCTTTTACGATGCCTTCCTGCGGATGCCAAAGCCCCAGCGCCTCAGTAATCGGCACTACGTCCTTGATTTCATCCACATTCAGGTCGCCGCCGGTGCCGTAATAGTGTTTTAAGATCGGTAATACCGCACGGTACCAACGCTGCAATACTTCCCAGCGTTTGGGATCAGCCGGATCAAAATTGATGCCGCTTTTTGCGCCGCCGATGGCCGGGCCGCATACGCTGAATTTAATTTCCATGACCTTGGCTAAAGAAATCACTTCCTCCTTAGTAAGGCCCTTGCGCATACGCGTACCGCCGCCCGCAGCCCCGTTGCGCAGGGAGTTAATGACGATCCAGCCGACAGCTTCCGTTTCGGCGTCGTGCCATTCAAATACGATTTCCGGTTGTTTGGCTTTGTACCGGAGTAATAAATCTTCCATGGTGTGGTGTATAATTTGGTCAGGAAAGTGCCGCTTCAAGTCGCTTCACACAAAATCGGCGCAAAAGTATGCCCGTCTTTGCGTAACTTCAAAGCACTGCTTAAACTGTTTAGCAAGAATCTTTTGCAAAAGTGAATACATTTGCCTCCATAACTATGCTACAGAACTGGCTTAAACCGATCGGCGCCCCTTTGGCGAAATTTATTGACGCGCTTCCCGAACACAGTTTCGGGAAACAAATCCTGCATAACCGAACGACAGTACCCGATTTGAAGAAAATCAGGGTCGCCCTCATCGGCGTCAATGAAAAAGAAAGCAACGAAATCCGGGAACAATTGTACCGCACCGCCGGGGCATTCCCTCCCGGTTCCATTGCGGATTTGGGCAATTTGCGCAAATCCGATCCTTCTTTTTTGATTCCGCTGCTATACGAACTCATTAGCGGTAAGGTACTACCAATTTTGTTTGGCGCGGACGACAATTTGGCCCGCGCGCAATTCATGGCTTATCAGGAAGCCAAGGCGCTGGCCAATTTGGCGGTGGTGGATGAGCGCTGTCGGATTGGGGAAAACGAAACGTACAACACGTTGTTAAAACCCCGCCATCCGCTCTTGTTTCATTTCGGACTCATCGGGTTCCAGGCGCATCAAACGCCGCCCGATCAGATTCAATTTTTAAACAACCAGCATTTCGACACGGTCAGGCTTGGTAAATCCCGCACGGCCATGGAAGAATGTGAGCCGGTGCTGCGCGATGCCGACCTACTGTGTTTTCACCTCGGCGCCCTTAAACAAAGCGAAGCCCCCGGCGTACTCAATGCCTCGCCTTCCGGTTTTTTCTTGGAAGAAGCCTGCCAACTAAGCCGTTATGCTGGCCTGAGCGACAAACTCACGTCCTTCGGCATTTACGGTTTTTACCGTGAAACGGACCGCGACACACAAACAGCCCAGGCGGCCGGCCAAATGATCTGGTATTTCCTCGAAGGCTTTTTTAACCGCAAAGGAGACTACCCGGTTTCCACTTCCGGACTTACCGAATATGTCGTGGATTTCCGCCAGTTAAACTACCAGCTTACCTTCTGGAAAAGCGTCAAAACCGGCCGCTGGTGGATGCAGGTGCCCGTGCCCAGTAAACGTAAGTATGAACGCCACCGTTTAGTGCCTTGCTCGTATCAAGATTATCAATCGGCTTGCCGGGAAGAACTGCCGGAGCGGCTGATGCAGGCGATTAGTCGGTTTGGGTAGGGAATAGGGAATATCGAACAGATGAATATCGAATGGATGAATATCGAATCACCCCACCGGCGCCCGGCCATACTTTGCCGGTCTTTTACCAAGCCCTCGCCACACCTTGAACCGGTACCCCAGATGCAATCCGATTGTTTTAATCGGATACAGGTTCAAACCCGAACGATGGGTATTACTGTTCAATCCCCGATGGAAATAGGAATTAAGTTCAATGTTTTTCCAATGTACGCCCACCGAGAAGGAAATCCCTTTATCATAAAAAACCGGTATAAACTCGTTGGACACCCTATTCACCAGGGTATATCGAAGGTTTTTTAACTTGTTAAAGTCATAACCTGCCCCCACACTCAGAAAATTCCAAAACTCATATCTGGCGGATAGCCTGTTTTGGTAGTATTTATAAACAAAGCCATCGTGGGCGGCAAAGCCGAAGATCAACGCATGAGCCGCTTTTTCCGAGTAACTTGTTTCAAATGACAGGCTCAGTTTTTTAAATAAGACCTGTTCAATTTTTAGTCCGTAAAAATAATTGCGGGCTGCATAACCGGTATCTAAGATCCCAAAAGTAATAAAATGCGGGTCATCCTGCTTTACCTCCATGTTCAGGGCGTCTATACCGATAATCGGGCCGATGTAGGTTTGGGCATGGCTTAAATATGCGGAAAACAGGAAAAGGAAAATAAGCGAATATTGTTTCATAGGGTTCTATTTAACCACTACACATTTCCCCGCCTCAAAAGCCCCCCGCTCCGGACAACTCAACACAACGGCATACACCCCATTGGGCAAACCCGATGCATCAAACTCCTGCCGTTGTTGCCCGCTTCCCGACGCCCGCAAGACCAAACGCCCTAACATATCATATACCCATACCGGCCCTGTGTAAGGCCGATCAAATTCCACCTGAATAAAATCCGAAACCGGATTGGGTATGATATGTATGGGAAAACAGCCCTCCCGTACAGGCGCGCACGCATTGTCGGGCATTGCGCCCAAGCGGTAATTGGGATAATTGGGCAAAAACTCCAGGTTATTGGTCGGGATTTCAAGATCATGTTGCCGAAAATCACAAGCGGCGCCGCGTTCATCCGGATTATGAATAGTATGCAGGTATCGGCTTCCATTGAAAGGAGATATATAGATTTTTCCATCCGGGGCAAGCGCCACCATGTGAAAAAGAGTAGGAAAGCCTTGTTTGTCTTTGAATCCGTCAAACTCCCCAATCAAGATAGCAGATGATGCAATATCCTCAGCCTCCAAATCATACTGATACAAATTATGGGCGCCCACCTGAAGATATAAATACCTCGAATTTGGAGAAAACGTCGCCCAGGGATATTCACCTGCATCAACCGGAAAATCTATCCGACGCGCATTTGAAAAACGACCGGCACAACGATCAAAGTCATACAAAAAAAAGGAGGGCGGTGACGTAAAAGTTGTTCTTACAAACTTTTTACCATCCGGCGAAAAATTGGTATTCCAGCCCAATTCGAAGGATTTTGCATCCTTTTCTTCCATACTCCGAATAAAGGGTCCCTCCACCGTATCGGGTTTCACTAAAAAAAGCCGGTATATATTCCGGTTCGCCACGGCATAAGTTACCCACCAGTCGCGGCCGTTGCCGTGCCGAACCGCACTGGCAGAAAATGCAATCGTATCCAATGCCCATAACGCACGATTTTTGAGTATGACTTTACCAGCGCCATCGTTAGCATTCATGTCCACTTCCGAGTAATAGACTGTTTTTTCAACGAAACCCTTCTCCAAACCATGATGAAAGTAAAGATAATGTCGAGGGTGTTCGGGGCGGGGGAGAGCAAAAAATTCCTGATAACCGCCGTATCCGAACAGCCGATAATTACATTCTTGTATTTGATACCAACCGGGGCTAAATCCATAGCCGTTTTCAATCATTTTATGTTGGCTATTTATCATTCTACAACCGTCTACATAAAACTCCAAATTACCATTCTCATCGGCAATGCTGCAAGGCGTTTCGAACTCAAAACTATCCGGCAGGTTAAAAAAAGAAAGCCGTGCCGGGTCAAAATTGAAATCAATCCGGGTTCCTCCAAAGTGCTTGATTGAATCATTACCGTCATATCCTAACATCCAAACGTAATCGTGCTTTTGAGCAAATACATTGCCTACGCAAAAAAATAAGGTGAATAAAGCGCCGTATTTAACCATGTGGTTGAATTGAAGTGTGGTTGGCATATAAATGTTCAATTTTGATATTACTTGAGTAGTATTTGACAGCCCTGTGACGGGGACAGGGCTGTACAAAATTCAAAATATTTTATTTAAACACAACAAAGCGCTGGTTTATAAACATACCGCTTGATGTTTCAGCGGAAAGTATATATACGCCGGACGGCATTTCTGCAACATGCATATCCAGAAAATTTGTACCTGAAATACCCTCATAAACTTGCATAAGTTTTCCGGCAAGGTTTACAATACGAATACGGCCGGAGAATGGCTTTTCAAAACCGAGGTGCATTACGTCTTTCGCAGGGTTAGGCCATAGTTGCAGTTCAATACCTGAGGTCGAATGATCCATAGTCTGTGACCTGTCGGTACAATCAAATACAGCCGGGTTTTCGCGCTGGTAAAAAACAGACTCACGAGGAGGTAGCATTGCAATGGCTCGATCACGTGTTCTGCCCGCGATTTGATTACATTGTCTGGCAATGGTATGCAATATGGCCCGATCCAAAGAATCCAGTAATTGCCCGTTAACCCGTTTGAGTAACAAGGTATTGATCGCTTTTTGGTTCATTTCATACGGCTGGTTTTCAGGTAAGGCTGTATTAAATTGAGCACACGCAAGTAACAAAGGTACGCGTTCTAATCGAATCTGTGTTTGAAGGGCGGATCGTTGTATCGAGGCCACACCAATCGCATCAAGCAAATTTGCGCGTAAAGCCCAATAATTACCATCTAACTGATTAATATCTACCACATCCGCGTCCAAGGATTCTAATGCGGCATATTTTTGTACTATTGTATCATCATATTGACGAATAGCAGATTGAAGGGCAGGCGCAACTTTCAAGGCTGCAAGATACATAGAGTCGAATCGAGCGTAAACGCCCGCAGAAGACTCGTGATGGATATTTTTAAATTGCCCTAAAATTGTATTGGTTGAAACTAAACTCGGGTATTCGAATAACTTCTTCATCAATTGTCGCGTATTTTCCCACGCATCTACGTTTAAAAAGGTATTCGATAACAGCGCCGAAGATGCAAAATCAATCTCATATTTAGAAATATCAGGATCTACATTTGCTGCTAATAAGCTACAGCCACTCGGAATTGAAGGTTGGATATATTCAATTTGATCAAACCAAGGTACGCCCCCTCCAATCGGGCTTCTACTTAAGGGAGTTTGGTTGGGATCATTAATATTTTCAACTAAAAACCTGTTTTTGCCCCCATAATTTATGTGTTGCGCAGCAAAAGACTTATAAGTTGAGTAATAGTATTTCTCCCAATTATTATTTTCACAAATCTGATCCCCAATATATGCTCCATTATCTACGAGTAAGCCGGTACCCCAATAACCGTCATCGAAAGAGCACTCATGATCCTTTATTGTATTACCACCAATAAATGATGTCCCACATTCCCCCAAAAAATGAAACCCCCGATATGTTTTATCCGTCGTATTTCCACAAATATTCCAAGGACCACATTTACTTGCATGGATTGCGCAACAACCTCCATCAAAGGTGTTTTCACCATATACCTGATTATTACTAAGGTAGTTTCCATTCGTTTCACTGTCCCCATCATGCAGGTAAAAACCCCAACGCGACCGGCCGGTCTCAAAAGTGTTATCGAAGTTCCGTATTCGATTATTCTTGATTATAAAGTTTTTTGATGCTTTAACATTAACATCCACAAAACCAAAATTGCCAAATTGATTTCCGCCTTTGTACACATCTATTTTATTATCTTTTATTGAAAAAAAGTCCGTTGCATTTGTAGATGCATCTACAAGGATGGCGCCCCTTACTTTGAAACCAAAATCACGAATAAAAAAAACATCTCGTTCAATCATATTCAAATACCCCAGGCCACTTCCGCCAAGGGAACGTTGAATCCTTATTCCGTACTTCAAGATGCTTAGGTTATTATCATCACCGTTTATTGAATTTGTAATATCAAATACATTATCTGTAATTCGAATACGTTGAAGCGCATCATTCTGATCGGAAACAATATTAGAAGATTGGCAATCTTCAAAATTGCAGTAGTACGCGTTTAAATTTGATTGCGTGGTTACCACGTCATTATGTTGGCTACGCACAAAATTAGTTCGTTTATTTTTAGAATACCCGTGCAGATCAATAACACTCAATGCTGCATTTATCCCAACAAGGTTGTCTTTAAATTCGGCTTGTTTAATCGACACTGTGGTATTGTAAAGGTCAATCCCAGATTGTTGGTTATGAAAACTATTTGTTGCAACAAATAATGTATTGGCAAACCCAATGGACACAGCAGGACAGTCTTTAAATTGTATCCCTGCTTCAGACATATCAAAGTTATTGGGTACGGGCGTTGCATCAAATTTATTGCCCGCGATCAGAGCCTTTACTGCAATATTATTTGCGTACAATCCAACTAAATTCCTATTAATCGTATTCCCGACAATTCCAATATTCATATCGCTTTTACGCAAATCAATCGCTTTTGCCGCGTCTTCAATTCGGTTTGTATTAAAACTAATAAACGGGCTGCCACTGCCCGCTTCTATGATAAACCCTGTCCACAAATCGGTTCCACAATGGAAATATTTGGAATTTTCGCTTTTAAACGTATGAACACCATCTAATTTTATCGTGGAAGAACTGCCCATTTTTAACACGCAATCCTTAATTTCAAAATCCGTATCAATTTCCAACCGACCATTTATTAATATTTTTTTTGAATTCCAACCCGGAATACCAGATAAAGAAGACGTTTTGGTAACAGAATTGGCGGTTGTGCCTATCGTTACATCGGGTACAAAATTTAGTCCGATTTCCTGACACAAGCTGGTTTGTGCCGAAACCCGACCCAAAATACCCCAGAATAAGAAAAGGGATACTGCTAAAAACAAAGATGGTTTTGATCGCCCTAAAGCCATCAAAAAATTACATTTTTTTGAAAATCTGCGTATCATGGTAGGTTATTTAATGCTTGAGATAATAAGATTTGAATCCAAAATCACTACAAAAAAACACCCGCCGCCGCTCAAAACGCTTCCTTCAACGGCGGGTGATTTTTTCACAAAACCGATCTTACCGCGCTACGGCCACTTTAATTTGACCAAAAACGCCCGGTTCAGCAACCGCACGATAAAATACCGTGTAAATACCTTCTGCCCAGGCTGCCGTAGCAATATACTGGGCGCCTTCCGTTAGTTGCTGCTGATATACAACACGCCCGAAGGCATCTACCGCAGAAACTTGCCAGTCGCCCTGAGGTAAGTTGAGGGCAAAACCATCACCTGCCGGGTTCGGCGCCAGGGTTACATTGGCGGCGTTTGCCGGACGCAGGGCCTGTTGCTGCTGGTCATGTTCCTGTGCGGATTGGATGGTAAACACCCTTGCGACTTCCGTATAGTGCCTGCAAACAGGGGCGTTGGAAGCCAGCGTTACAGAGTCCACTGCCGACAAGGGAGCGAAGGCCGATATGGCCGCACTCAAGTCTGGAGCGACGTTTGCAATATCCGCCGCCATTAATTCAGAATCAATTGATTCCCATGCTGTTACAAATCCTCCGTACAGATTATGAATGCCGATGCTGCAATCTTTATAGCCCGGCTGGGGCAAATCCCGGTCACGGCCCATATCGCCGCCGCCGCGATGCGGACAGTTTGCATTGTAGGCAGGTGCGACTGAATTGGTCACCAACGGCAACGGATCTCCGCAGGCGCCTCCGAGCCATCTATTCAACTGATAGTCAACAATCGGTTCCGGTACGCCACCATTACCGGTAATATTCCAGAAATTATCATTTGCCAAAATTTCTGAAGGCTGGCGTTTTCGATAGCAAATATCAAAAAACATACTAATCCCATCGATATCGCCTTTTCTAAATTCATTCGGGCGCAAACCGTTGCTGTTGATGCCCGCATCAATATCCAGCAGCACATCCTCACCGCTGATTGACGGACCGGAACAGTTCAGAATGCGGGCGCAATCCATGCGCATCAAGCCAAAATCCGTATTATACTGATGCCCCGGCAGCCCGCCGTTTATTTCTACGCCGATGTATGTATTCTGAATGGTAGCCCCGCTTTGCATGGTTACGTTGTTTTCGCCCAAGCGCGCGTCAATACCGCGTAAAACCGGTGTGGCGCCCAGCGATTGTTCAATCAAACCGCCTGTCATCCACAACATTTTCACATCTGTAAGTTTCACAATACCTTCCTCTTGTGTGCCGCAGATAGAACAGGCATCCGTAAGCGCTACGTGATCCAATGAAACGCTCTGGCTTACTTCGTCAAACGCAAAGGTTGCGCTGCTGCCCGTTACATTTTTCAACATTGCGTATTTGATCTGATAAAAATCAACCGCCCTGCCTTCCTTGAAATTACAGGATTCCACCCGGATATCGCCGCTGATGTTGTGCGCGCGCAGGCCCGTACGGGTGTTGTTAAAGTTACTGTTTTTAACAAAAATGGTTTTACCGTTTTCTGCTTCAAAGCCGAATTGATCGCCATTCAAGGTGTAGGAAGGAGGTTGAGGTAAGCACGAACCCTCTTCAATAAACTCAAAAGCTGTGTTGTTCAGCAGCAGGCGGTCAAAATTTTCAATACGCGGCTTGGCCTCACAACCGATTTGAAATTTGGCATTCATGAACGCCAAGCGCCCCCCTTGTTTGAGCAAATGAGCATTGGTATTTAACTTGAAGTGGCGGAATTGCTTCCCTGAACCGTTAAATGTAAAATCATTGGGAAAAACAACTTTATGGCCTTCGTCAAATTCAAAAAAACCGTCGCCGTGGAAAGAGATATTTCCTTCAAAATTGAGCAATCCGTTCTCTTTTACATGAATACGTGCCGGACTACCAGTCATTAAAACACCATCATTTCGACCAAACAACTCAACTATCGCACCGGCATCAAGAACCAAACTGCCGAGTTTTTCGATTTCAAGAGATGAATTGCCTTGTATATGGAGGATGCCTCCGGTTTTAACGTGTACAATAGAGCCTTTGGAGATATGCAGGGTAGCCGTTTTGTTGTCTTCAGTAGCGCCGATTACCAAACGAGCTCCGTTTTCAACCGTAATAACGGCATCACATTTGGTAGAAACATCAATATGTTCAAAAGGCGAATCCTGCCCGCCGCTGCCGGCATACCCGATGGGGCCTGTGTTGTTTAGGTGAAGAGCGCCTTGATTCGTAGAGATCGTAACCGTTGGAATGAGCGGCTCTTTCGGCGTTCCTTCATTGTAATAGGTACTGAGGTTCGGATTTATAACAAAAGGATGATCGGGAAGCGGCTGTAAGTCGGTGGTGAGCTCGTCAATGAGGACCAAGGCGATACGTTTGTCTATCGATACGTGTGGTTGATTGATCTCCGGTAATCCGCTGTAAGGACAAGTAGAAGGGCTGGTCGATAAATCGCAACGACTGACAGCGCCACAGGGTTGGGGCGTAGAAAAATTAGTTGGTTCAGGAGCACTTACACTGCTAAAACTTGGAATAAAGCAATGGTGCGTTGCAATCAATCCTGGCCCGCTTGGAGTGATTCCGAAATCACTGGCAACAGAGCTCAGTATGCCTAATGGACCTACACCTAAATTAGAACTACCGCCTGGCGCTGAATCATAAGGTTTGGTCGTACTAACTTTGTAATCACTCGCTTGTTTAACATCCGTACCTGTTAAAGCAGGCATCTCTAATCGAATTTTGCCATAAAAGATCATTTTATCTGTCCCTCCTGTTGCGCTAATTTGAACGTCAAATGAAATATTACCGCATTGGATTATGTTGTATGGCAATGTCGTTTGACAGGTGTCCCGCGATCCTGAAAGATCAAAAATGAACTCCCCCGCCTTGATGTTATTTTCTATATACGTACCCGTTCCTGCTCCATTCGATAGCGCAACATGCCTAATCTCTAATGCGCCCATCGCGTCCAATTCAGTTTGAAAAGCGGTGTGGTCCGGATTTATCGGTTCAGGAACATTAAAACTGTCTTTTTCAATTGCATTCACATGATACAGCAATAATTGCCTCGGCGTCGGCGCCTGAATAGCCTGCCAAACCAAGTCCAAACCGGGTACGGATATTTTACCTTCAAATGCATCCGAAACATTCTCTTTTAAAAACCTCATAAACAATTGCGTTCCGATTGGAATATTGGCTCCCCTCAGCGGCGAATCATAAGTCACAAACAAGCGGGAATCATGCGCTGGGCCGTTGTTTTGCATATCCAACAAGGCATATTTACTGCATACGCCCCCCATACTTACCCCAATGACCACATTCTTTTCCGTACTGCCGGCCGCAGCCTTCATTTCATTTACCTTCTTGATAACTTCTTCTACGGCATAAGCGTTTCGTTGAATCCAATCGGACCCATCAGCCAAATCAACGTATATAAGATCATATTCCGCAGGGTATAAATTATCTGTCAGGTTCTCGTTCCCAGATATTATTTTAGCATTTAACAAACCAAACATTCTATCGTATGTACTTTGAGTAACCCCTGGTTCTTCATATCCCTCAACAAGGATAAGCGGACGCAACATTTTTCCCGGACAATTTTTGGTATTAAAAAATATATGCATCGTCGCTTTCCCGGGCGCCGTTATCCCGGAAGGATCTGTATAAGTCTTTGAAGAAGTGATCGGGATGATCTGATGTAAGTCTTGTGGCCATTGCATACCGCCATCTCGTAGGCTGACTTGAGGCGCATCAACGTTTAATTTACTGTGACAATAATGCGAAAAACCGCCATAATTTAATCGAATTATAATTTCTTTCCCTCCTGTGGTCGCATAAAGCGCTTGTACGGTATCTCCTATTGCGAATACCTGCCAACCACGGCCGTCACCCAGATCAATGCTTAATTGCGGTGTTTGGTACTCAGCCCAATTCGTAAACCATAAATCAGCTGGTAATGTAAATTTGGGCGTCATGGTATTTACAGATTCCGCCAATGGCGCTGAAACAACAAGGGTATCCTGTAGGTAAGGGTTTTCGGTCCTTCCGGCCACATCAACAAGCTGTTTATTGGAATAATTGATCAGGTTTCGGCTCACCGCGTCAGGTTTAATCCTATCGTAACGCCAACTCATGACGGCCAAAGGGTAGGGATCGCCATATTGTATTTTTTTAATTTTATCAAGATAAACAGTTGGGCTTGGCAAATCAGGCCCGTATGCTGTTTTTGCGCTGCGCATTTCACCATACAAAAACCCGAAGGTATTGATGTCGGAAATATTGCCGCTATTGAGCGCCCCATCATATTGCAACGGCTCTGCAAAAGGTACGCTTTGATCAAATAAATAACCGCTTGCCGTTTGGCTTTTATCCAATGGCGCGCATAGGTAGGCCATTTGTTGAGGAAGCGTTTGGGCATGGCAAAGGCATCCCCAGAGCACCGCGAACAGCGGCGCCAGTTTTAAATGTTTCATGATGTTAAAAAATTTAAAGGTGAAAAGTTATTCCGGGTAATAAAGCAGGTCAAATCGACCTTCTGTTATCTTTAGACTGTCTGAAGGATTCTGGGAATTATACAAGGTAAATTCAAACGTGCCTGATATAAAGTTCTTTACAGTGTCAATCTTAGTAAGTGTAAATCGGTTTGTACAATCTATTTTAGATTCATTCATTTCATAATAGTCATGAATTCTTCTCATTAGAATGGAAAAGCGAGGTTCTATACTATCGTCCGGCGCTGAACAGTAATCACCGGTCAGAAAATGACTTGGACCAAAACCAATTGACAGCCAATCTTCAATTTTTTCATCCAGGTCTACTAAATTACATACACCATGACCGTAACCTGTTCCTCCACTTTCATCTAAACCAAAGAATAAATCTGTATATGTAACGGCCCCCCAAGGTACCCTCGGCACCCAAACCTTTCCATTCACTTTACATCCGAAGGTATTTTTCCCTTCCTGTGTGGCAGGCGGCAATACTGTATAATCCGTCGGCGGAGCAGGGTGGATACCAGGAGTATTGTCTTCTTTTCGGCAGGAAAACAACGATAACAATGTAAAAACCAAAGGGAAAAGATGTTGCGGTTTCATGATTTGCGGTGTTTTAAAGATGAAATTTTTAAATACGGTTCCTCTGTGACGGGTAATACGGAAGGTCAAACCAACCTTTCGTTACTGCGGTTGATACTTCACATCAAATCGGCCATTGCTGATTAAGAGCGTATCTTTCTTATTAGTATTTATTAGTCTGAAATCAAATGAGCCTGCACAAATATTAGATCCTTTATCCAGTTTAGTAATGTTCACGTGAGCGGGATAAAGCGTATCTAACAAATAAGTATAGGTACTGGTAGCAATATCCGGTTGAGAATCAGTATAATGAATATCTTCTCCTTTTATGTTTGGAGATGAAATCAGGCCGCTGCCATAGATCGGTCTTAATGAAAAACTAAAACTATCATAGATGCTATCGGCCAATGAGATATAATTAGCGGTTAAGTAAAAATCAAAATAATCTGCAACACCAAAGCCTTCTTCATCATAGGATGACGTTATTTTTCTCAGCGTTGCATCATATACATCCGGGCCTAACTTGGCAACCCATGGGTTCCCGTTAATTAAACAACCAAAGGTGTTCTCCCCGGTTTGCGTAGCAGGCGGCAAGCCGAAGTCCTCATCTTCTTTTCGGCAGGAAAAAATTAAAACGGCAATTACGACAAAAAACAAAGCGACGTGTTTCATACTCACAAATTTCAGCCCCAATCCCGCCTGCTTCCAAATTTTTCGCCTGACGTTTGAGCCTGAAATTCAACTATTTTTTTATAATATGTCACGTTTTGAAGCCATTTTCGGCCATTTGGCCCAAAATCGTGATGCAGGCGGGGGAAATACAGCCCCAAACGGG
>JBAXTB010000339.1:0-6297 GCA_037130425.1 Bacteroidota bacterium | reverse complement strand
AGGATATTCCTTTTGATAAATGGTATATGGCAGGGAAATTTGGAGCATTGCCAAAGATTAGTGAACCCGAATTACATCTTTGAAAATGGCGATACCCAGTCGAAAAACCTTCGCCCGAACCGTGTATATTATCTGTGAAGACTCAAAAACGGGGCCTTCCTATTTAGCTTTTCTCAGAAAAGGTGTAATCGAAAATTCACTTTGGGACGAAATCAAGATTTACCCCGAACCAATCATTGGACCTTTAAACGAATCTCCCGGCCCAAACGAACATAAAAAGCAGCAAAAAAGGAGATCCTTTCAACCATCAACAATTAATGTTGAGCCGGAAGAGGCATATAGCGAGCAACCAGTGCGATATGTTCGATCTGCCCAAAAAGCAATTGCTGACGCCGGATATGATGTTGCCTGGGCCGTATTCGACCTTGATGGTCATACCGGGCACCAACGCGCCGCCGAATTGGCGGAGCAAAATATTGATGGTAAAAACGTGCAAATCGCCTTTTCAAGTCGATCCATTGAGCAATGGTTTTTGTTACATTTTCATCAGTCCAATCAGGTTTTTAAAAAGACGATTTGCAAAGACAACAACGGCAGAGAATTATCTTGTAACCATGAAACTAATTGCCCCGAAGATGAATGCCTCGTAGGCTATATTCGTCGCAATACCACATTACAGGGTTATGCGAAAAAAATGAGCGATTCCCTCAATGCTGAACTAAGGGAACGTATGCATCAGGCATTTCAAAATGCCGACTGGCTGCGCCGTCATTATGATGAAACAACGCCGTATTTCGAACGCAATCCTTACACAACGATGGATCAACTCGTTAAACAACTATTTCGGGTTGTTATTGAAGGGGATGAAGTTAGTATCGGTGCATTTCAATGGAAGATCCTTGAAGTAGGGCAAACAATTGTGTGTATAATAAAAAACATTGGAAATCACCGCGTTATCATCAATCTAAGCCTCTTTGGGCTTTTCGATTCTTCTAACCGGGAAATAGATTTTGAAATTGAAAATGGAGGTATTTTGGCTCCAGATGAATTGAAAGAACTTCGGATTCATTTGCCGAATGTAGATACAACGGGCTTCTTTCTGAAATTCCCCAACAACGACCAATCATTTACCCTGTATCTATAAATTTCCGATGATGCAACCTAAACAATGACATACGCCACCTTTCCCAAAATAGAACTCCACCTCCACCTCGATTGCTCGCTCAGTTACGACGTGGTACACCTGCTCGATCCCGCCGTCACGGAATCCGAATACCGGCAATCCTTCGTGGCCCCGGCTAAATGCACCGACCTGGCCGATTTTATCACCCGCGCCCTCAAGGGCATCGCGTTGATGCAAACCAGGGAACAACTGCGCTTAGTTACGCTCGATTTGATTCGGCAACTCGCCTACGACCATGTTATTTATGCGGAAATTCGGTTTGCACCGCTTGAACATTTGCACCAGGGTTTGACGCCTTTTGAAGTTGTATCTGCTGTAAATGAGGCAGTTATGGAAGGCGTTGCGCAAACGGGCGTGGAAGTCGGCATCATTATTTGCACCCTGCGCCACTACACGGAAGCCCAAAGTATGGAAACCGTGCAACTGCTCGACCAGTTTCAAAATACCCGGGTCGTGGGTTTTGATATTGCGGCCGACGAGGCGGGTTTTCCCATTGATGCGCACCTGCGCGCCTTCACGTATGCGCGGGAAAAAGGCTACCACTGCACGGCGCATGCGGGCGAGGCCAAAGGCCCGGAAAGCGTGTGGGAAACCCTGCAACATTTTCATCCTGCGCGCATCGGCCACGGCGTGCGGAGTTACGAGGACCCGGCGCTGATGGAATGGCTGAAAAAACAAAACATCCACCTCGAAGTGTGTCCGACCAGCAATGTTCAAACCAATATTTTTGACACCATTGAACATCACAACGTCGATCAGATTTACCGCAGCGGTGTTTCCATGAGTATCAATACGGATGCCCGCACCATTTCGGATGTGACCTTGGGCAGCGAATACCAAACGCTGGAACGCGTGTTTGCCTGGACCAAAGCGCATTTTTTGAAATGCAATCTTGAAGCGGTGGAGCACGCATTTACCACAGAAGAAGTGAAAGCGCGTTTGCGGGAAAAACTGCGCGCATCTTATTGATTATTGGTGCACATACACATGCACCGTATCCGCATTCACCCCCGTAAAAATCCCCAGACCGCCCACGATATTCGTAAACGGCGACACTAAATTCTGGGAACTATTGCCCGAATTGTCGTACAACGACGCGTATTCCGGGTTCAAACGATACACAATGACATTATGGTGGCCGTAGTAGCGAAAACTCCGCGCATTGATCTCATATCCCGAAATCTGTTCCGGCTGCGAACGGAAAATCCGACGCGGTATATTATTATTTGTTACAGGAAAGATTGACGTCGAATTAGCATCAATATTGGAGATTACCACAAGGCAGTAGGCATTGTCGGGGTTGTTCCAACTCAAATTAATCGGGTCGGGGATATTGATAAAACCGCCGCCGCCGGGCGTGAACGGGGGAATGGCAATACTCGTAGCCGAGGTTGTAAGTCCCGTCGGTTTGCTTGGAATCACCGTTTGCGCCGTTACAATTTTGCCGTTGTAGGTAAAAGACAGGCTATACGTCTGCCCGGCAATCGGCACAAAATTGCCGACGTATGTGCCCGTATCCACAAACTCCAAGGGAAATTGTTGCCCGTTCGACTCAATGAGCACGCTCAGGTTGTCAATGGTATGTACCACCGTGTCGCTGCTGCCGAAGGGAAGTTGCTGCGTAATTTTTACCGAAGGCGTTGCGCCCGGCTGTAAAAACGCCTGTACAACCGGCCGCGTAATACTGTCGCTCGGCGAATTAAGGGATGCTTTTTCGCAGGCTGAAAACAGGCTAAGCCCAAGGAGCAAATAGAGAAATTTGTGCATAATTGAATATTTTTTGCGCTTTTTAGCGTAATTTGATGGAAAAGGTCAGATTAGGCGTTCGGCCTAAATAATTGACGTCTGTTGAAATCAACTGATTTTCAACAATTTGATACTCCCGGTACCAGATGTTTTTGTGGTTGTACACATTGTAAATGCTTGCGCTCAAAGAGGCCGGCGAATTGATAAACCTGAAATTGTAAGTCGCCGCCAAATCAAGGTGATGATAAGCCGGAAGCCGGTACGCGTTTTTGGTTGAAACATTCAGGAAATCCTGGTAAGTGCCGTCTAACAGTTTGATTTGATAACCGCCCTCCGGAGCCGTGTACGGCCGGCCGGAAGCATAAATAAAGGCCAAGGAAAAGTCCCAACGCTTCCACTTATACAGGTTTACAAACTTGAATTCATGCGTGACATCGTGCGAGGCGTAAAAATCGTTTTGGCCATAAATCGGGAAATTATGCCGCACTTCTCCAAGCGTGTAGGCAATCCAGCCGTTGTAGCGTCCGTATTTTTTTTGCAACAACAAATCGAGGCCGCGCACCCGGCCCGTACCATTGTAGAAATTTTCCTGGTAACGCAGGCTTTGAAAACTCGGCACATAACGCACCGAATATTCTGAAATACCATCCAAGGTTTTGTAATAAGCTTCGGCATTAAACAGCCAATCCTTGGTTTCGTAGGCCAGTCCGCCTACAAACTGGTTGCTGCTGGCCACGGGCAATTTGGCGCCGTCTGTAAGGATCCAAAAATCGCGGCTGCCCGTCAGCACGTCTTCCCGAACCACGCGTTTTACAAACTGCGCATAATGCCCGCCCGCCGCTTTCAGCGTGATCCGTTTGTTCATTTGGTATTGAAAATCAAGGCGCGGCTCGAAATACGGTTTGCCAGTCGGCGAAAAATAATCGGTTCGCAAACCAGGAATCAGTTTTACCCTGCCTTTGTGAAATGAAAATTTATCCTGCACATAAGCCGAAGCCGTTAGGCCGCTGGAATTGCGGTCGAGCAGGATCGTGGTATCGTTTTGGGAAAAGGAATACTTGATTTTATTGTAGGTAACGGCCCCGCCGAATTCCAGGACGCTCTGGTCGCTGAGTTTGAGTTCCCAATCCGATTTGGTTGAAAAATCCTGGAGCCGGTTATCTTCTTTGATGCCCCGGTTAAAGGTCGTGGTGGTGCCGTCGGGGTTGTTTTCCGTGCGCGAATTGGATCGATCGCGGTTGGAAAAATAGGTGGAATAACTAATCAGGCTGTTGCTGTACAGTTTTTTGTTGTAGCGCCGACTCCATTTTAGGCTGCCGCCCGTATTGCCCCAATCGGTAACGTCCGTAATTTGAAAATTAAAACGCTGGCTGAATCCGCTGGGCAGGTTAATTTTTGGAGAATTGTCCAATTTGTCCTTTCCGGTGTAAAAACTCAGGGAAACCACGTCTTTTGCGGTTGGTTTCCAGGTTGTTTTTACGTTCATATCATAAAACCAGGACACCACGGAAGTGCCCGTGAATCGGCCGCGGCGTTCGGGTTGCTGGGTTGTGCCATTGCTTTTCTTAAACGCATCAAACAAACTGGTGTACAGCGGCCCCTGGTAACTTTTACGGAAGGTAACAATCGTGGTCAGTTTAGGGCTGATGGGTTGTTCCATCCAAAGGTTGGCGCTCAGCAAACTCAGTTCCCCGCCGGCATTGAAAGAACGGTCGTTGCCGTCTTTGCCTGTTATGTCCATTACCGCCGCCAAACGTCCGCCGTATTTTGCGTCAAACACGCCTTTAAACAACTGTACATCTTTGATACTGTTGGAGTTAAAGGCCGAGAAAAACCCGAACATGTGATCCACATTGTACACCGTAAATCCATCGAACAAAGTCAACACCTGATCGGGCGTGCCCCCGCGTACATACAGGCCCGCACTTTGCTCATTGGCCCCGCTGATGCCCGGCATCAGTTGAAAGGCCCGAAAAATATCGTGTTCGCCCAAAGAAGGCAGCGTGGCCAATTTGGAGGGCGACATCTTCAGGAGCGAGGTGCTGCCGCCCGAAGCCTGAAGCAGTTCTTCGCGTTCGGCTGATACTGTAATTTCGCCCAAATCGGTTATTTCGGCTTCCATTTCCACCGGCAAGCGTTCCACCGGACTATTTTGGCTGAGGTACACATGTGCGCGGTGGTAGCCGAGGTAGTTAAATTCTAATGTGCTCGTATCGGCTGGTACATTTAGCAGCGTAAAGTGGCCGTCCACATTGCTCAAGGCCACGATCGCCGTACCAAGTACACGCACATTCACATAAGGCAGGGCCTCGCCGCTGGCCTTATCTTTTATGATGCCCGACAAGGTAAAATTCTTGCGGGAAGGTTCGCCTCGGGAGCCTTTGGGTTTGGCGGCTAAGGTATTGGCTTCCGGGTTTTCGTACATGCCCAGCAGGTGTACAACGCCGTCCTTGGTTTGGTACCATTTGAGTTTTTTATCTTTACAAATACCTGTAAGCCAATGATCTAAGGCTTCATTGAAAGGCCGGTCGGTTAGTTCGATTTGGGAGAACTTTGTTTGGTCAAAATCAAATTTGACCTTGGTTTCCGTGGAAATCTTCGCCAACACCTCATCCATTTTACCGGAATAGAGGGCGTTGAGTTTGATGTCGGAAAGCGTTTGCGCAGAAAGCAATTGGGCAGTTACAATGAACAGACCAAGGAGTAACCATTTCAGCATGTGTGTTTATTTGTTGGGCGTATCCGGCCCATTTTGTATAAGGCTACACGGGGAAAAGGGCGGGAAGGTTGCGCTCCTTTCGCGACGCTCCTGCAATAGTAGCATGATTGAGGGGGTATTTGATGGTAAACAAACTTAAACCGGCCCAATTAGCGCCTCAAGTGTAACCAAAAATAACCCAATCACCCATTATAAATTTGGCGCGACTGACAATAATGCCGATATTTGTAAAAAACTAACCTTATGCCGAACCGCTACCTCATAACCCTGCTATTGGGCGCTTTTTTCGCCGCACCTTTCATCGCCGCCCAAACGCCTTCTCTGCAATGGGCATTTACCCGACCCGGTTATGGCCAGTACCAGGATAATTACAGGATGCAACCCGACGCATCCGGAAATATATTGCTGGCCGGCAAATTTTATAGTACCCTTGATATCGACCCTGGCGCAGGGGTATATAACGTGAATGCGCAAGGCCTAAATGATTTTTTTGTTGAAAAATTAGACGCTAACGGCCATTTTTTATGGGGTATATCTTTAGGCACGCCGGGTTATGATGATTTAGCACAAATCAGACTGGATGCCGCCGGAAATATTTACCTGAGCGGCGATTTTTATGAGGATATGGACGCTGATCCCGGCCCGGATG
>JBAXTB010000338.1:0-6308 GCA_037130425.1 Bacteroidota bacterium | reverse complement strand
GCAACTTTTAGCCCGCGCAAAGCAGCATCCAACGCACAACCCGCACCCGAAGCCCCGCCTCCGATGATGCATAAGTCAAAATGTTCTGTTTGTAAACGCTGAAGGTTCTGCTGTCGGTTCATGGGGTAAAAGTACGGGAAAAACAAATGGCGACTTTACATTTCTGCCCGAACCTTGCGCACTAAATCCTCGGAAATTTGCAATAAATCGGCGACGAAAAAGTCAGTCCAATCCGGATGTTTGGAGAGGATATTCCGGATATTGGTGTGTAGGTTGATCTCGATTCCTTGCTCGATTCCTTGCTCAATTCCTTCTTTAAGTCCTTCCTCCTTCATGTAATCCGCCCATTGCTGGGGCGCAAGGATACTGCTCATTTCACGCGCAATAGACATTTCAAGTTGCGCGCGCGCTTCAGGTGTAAGCGCACTGGAATCCAACTCCTTTAAAGCGGATGCAAGCCATTCTTCCTGCATAAAATCAGGTATTTCAGCCTGTTGTTCTATTTGCGGCAAGGTCTTCATTGTGTAAATGAGTTTGTCTAAATCAGTCATACAAAGTTCAGGACTTTTATTAAATTTTGCAAGTTCAATAAAAATGTATTTGACACCATCATCAATCAGCCTATGCTTTTCATCGTACAAGCAAGCCGTCCTGATATAATCATCATCTCGAAACAGATTCGTGTTCATAAAGGTAATACAAAAAATCTGCGGGATGTTTCGAAATCCGAATCTACCTCTTTTCACAAAAGGAATCATCCTGTTGGCGGTATAATATTTCAAGCGATTTACCATAAACGGGAATCCACCTAACTGCATTTCGACAATAGCAATTTCTCCGGTATCAAGCTGACAAGTAAAGTCATAAACCAGGAAACGGCCGTCAACTGTCGGTGGTTCTTTAGTGTTTTTCTCAAAGATGACTTCCTCAATTGGAAATTGCATATTGATTACTGCCTGCAAAGCGCGGCGAAGAAATAAGGTATTGTGCTCATTTCCAAAGGTGACTTTAAAGCCATAGTCAGAGGTAAACGGAATATACCGTTTTAAGGGTGTTGGATCGGGCATCGGTGTTTTTTTACCGCAAATATAAAACAATTAATTTAATTAAAACAAATTGTTTTTGTTTTTTATTACACCGATGCCCGCACGATTGAAATTCTATTCTTTTTCCTTAACCTTAAACGCTAATCCTCCAATATTCCGCGGCTCCTTGTCGCCTGGGCATTTGACATAAATATCGTCAATAAAAAAGGCTCCTCCCGGCGTTAAGGCCGATAATCTTTCAATTGAATCACTCGAAAGCAGTGGGCCGGAAATATGCATGTTTACCGGGTCAACTCCTTTGGGCAATACGGTCAAATCAAAACCCACCACTTCACAAACCGCATCAAAATCGAAATTTGGGAGCAAGGCGAGCAATGCTACGTTTTTCAATTCTTTTAATTTTTCTGCTGTAATTGTTCTACTTGTCATACCACCAAACAGCGGCACGGGATCAGGAATTCGTTTTACCCGGAATGATTTGGTACTCAACAACTTTTGCTGCCCGATTTGATTCCGATAGACTTCTAATTGTACCTGACCCGGCTCTGTAAACGTAGCAATATACGTGCCGTTGGCGCCCAGGATTTTACCGCCGCCGATCAGTTTTACCGACAATTGATTCACCGGAATACCGTTTACCGCAACATCTACCGGATTATCGACGCCGACATAAAAAACGTTCATTTTATTCAACTCTACCGCCACATTCCCAACCGATTCCGATTCAGGTTGTGCGCCGCTTTCCGCGTTGACCGGCATGTTCTTTTGAATCGGCTTTGCGGCCTTGCGTGGCGCGACCGAATCGGGCATAACTAATTGAATTTCTGTGGCTTTTAAGGTAATGGCATCAAATGCGGCATCCACCGCAGCCTGTGTTTGATCAGGTTTAAGAAGCCCGGTGAGCAGGATGCCGAACAACATAAACAATAGTAAAAAATTGGCGCGGTTTGAGCGCTTAGGAGTAACGCCTGCAAGACGCAGGATACGGGCGGAGAAACTGTGCCGGCCTGAAGATTTCATAACAAATGAATTTTTTGTGTGAACGGTTGATAATTTAAGTGCCGTAAGTGTATGCGCATATAATAACGGATTTTGTGTGTGTCGGACCACCATATCGTCGCAGCAGAATTCACGGTGCGCGTGCGCCTCGCGGGAGATAAGCCAAAACATAGGGTGGTAAAAAAAACAGAGTTCCAATAGTACCTGAAACAGGTTTACGAGGTAGTCGTATCGACGAATATGTGCCAATTCGAGCAGCAACAATGCCTCTACTTGTGCAGGCGATAATTCCAACAACATACCCGCCGGAAACAAGATCACGGGCTTCCAGAAACCCAGGGTGAGCGGCTCTTTAACAAATTGGCTATCAAGCAATTGTACGGCTTTTGAAATACTCATTTTTGTAGCCAGCGTATTGCATAATTCAATAAAATCAGCCCTCGGCGCCGATACGCCGCGCCGCCGCAAACGCTGCGACAACCAATAACCGACCAACATCCGAACGGACAGCATTAATGCCCCGATAAACCAGGCCCAACCAAACCAAGCAGCATACTGTTCTAACCAATCCAAGACATGAACCGTTAAGGAAGGTTCCTCGATGATTTGAGCCGGTGCTATGAAAGCCGGTTCCGTTGCATCTCTAGGCGAAAGCGCTGCTAAAATCGCGCTGTTTTGTGCTTTAGTCATCGCCGCTTCCTGAATTTGCAAACGATCAAATTCATGCAAAAAAGTAAATACCGACCAAAGTGCAATCATCCCCATTGCTGTTAAGGCCCAAGCGTATTGGATCCGGTTATTTCGATTGATAAACCAAGCGCCTAATTTGAATAAAGTAAATACCAAGAGAATTTGCCAAAACGAATGAACAACCGTCCAACCAAGGGCTTGTATAATAATTGCAGTTGAAAAAGAGGCTAATTCCATAAAAATCTATTAAAATGTGCTGTACTTCGCGCTGGATAGTTTTGTGCATGGCCTTCGGCCTAAGTTATTGACAATCAGCGCTCAGTATGACAATTAATGCTGCCTTTCAGGCGGCGTTTAGTATGTATATTTTATTCAGAATCTTGTTGCATTTGCTGATCCAGCCAGGATTTCAAGGCCTGTAATTCCGCCTCGGAAGTTTTACCGTTTCCCAGCGCGTGCATCATCATTTGCAGGGCCGAACCGCCGAACGCCGCTTCTAATACTTTACCTGCCAAACGCGTTTTCACTTCTGATTCCTGCACCAAACTCCGGTATAAATGCGTGCCGCCTTTTTCCTCTTTTTCCAGCACACCTTTTTCCGTAAGTCGCTGTATCTGTTTCAAAACCGTCGTGTAACCAACGTCCTTTTTGACGACAATACGATCGTATATTTCCCGCACCCCCACCGGTTCCAGTTCCCAGATCAGTTGCAGAATTTCAAGTTCTGCGTCACTTGGCTCATAAATCGTTTGTTGCATTGTTCAATTTTTATAAGACAAATATACTACGACAAGCGTCGTAAATGCAAATTTAATTACGACAAATGTCGTAAAAAGATCAAACTTTAACATTTGGCGCACATAAAGCCTTATAAAAGCCGAAGAGGCAACTGAAATCAGCCGCCCCTTCGGGAATAATGCGGAATAGTCATCCCCTTTTCGGATGATAAGACGCATTACAATATGCTAAATACTCTTTTACTTTACTTCGACTGAATCATCTTCTTCGTAGCACTATCCGTTGCTGTTTCCAACTTGTAGTACAACATACCGGTCGTATTCAACAGCGCGCGATCAATCGTGATCGTGTTGTAACCTTTTGCGAAGTTACCGTTCTGTGTAAATACCATGCGACCGGTTTCGTCGTAAATCGACAAGGTGGCTGCTGCTGCTTCCGGAAGGTGGAATCCGATGAACGTTTTGTTCACAAACGGATTCGGCTGATTCTGATACAATTCGAAGCCAACACCGGAGATCGTTTGTACGCCACCGTTGTTGAAACGGAAGGCCACTTCAAGGCGTTGTCCATTGTTATAAGACTCTGCTTTCGTGATGCGGCTGGAGATAGACAACAGTTCACTCACCTTACCCGATTTCGTTGCTTTTAACGTCAGCGTTACCACACTTTGCGCTTGGTCGCCATCAACCGAGAAGGTTGTTGCGCCTGCAAACACCGCGTAGTTTTCACCTTTCAGACCTGCTATGTCTACTACTTCCAATCCGTTGGTGTTCAACGTGAATTGGTAGCCTTGGCTTGCTTGTGCTGGTGTCAGCGTTACCGTGAAGGTTTCACCGGTGCGAACTGATTGATCGTTTACATCGAACAACAAGGTGCCTGCGGTACGATCGTCTGCGCTCATCAACGAATTGGCAATTGCAGTTCCGTTTACGTCACCCACTTTCACCGAAACAAAGTCTTCGTTCAACTGATCTACTGACAAGTTCTGAACCGCTTTGCTTTCTGCAAATTGTGTTTGGAACGGATTGGCTGCATTCGGGAATGCAAATGATTTATCCACAAAACGCCAGCTGGTGTTAGTAGGCAGTTCACTGTAAATACCCAGGATCAATTTGCGCAACTCAACAATGTCAAACGTCGTGATCGAACCGGATTTGTTCGCATCCGCTGCGATCATTTTGTATGGCGAGTTCAGCGGCTCGATGCCAAGGATATGTTTGGAAATCAACACCAAGTCGTAAGTCGAAACACCGTTCAGCGGGTTGTCATCTTTCGCCGGCGTGACCGTTGAATTCGATGCCAACGGAATCGCGTTGAAGTTGTAGTTACCTGTGTTATCCGACATGGTCGTGAAGTTGAACGAAGGCACGGCGTTGCTGCTGCCTGCGATCTGAACTGCACCTTCTTCCAAACCGTTGGTTGCTTCTGTTGCCAGGGCGCCCGCTACTTTCGCAGCATTCACGTTCGGGCAGTTGCCGTTGTTGTCTTGTACAATCACGTAGGTTTCGCAGAAGTCTGCGTTGCCTGCTTTGTCAATTGACCACAGTTCAACCAACTGAGTACCCAGTTCAGCGCACGTGAAGGTCACGTTCGTGATCGGGTTGCCGTTGCCGTCCACTGGGAAGCCTGTGCCTGTACCAGATTTGCGGATTGCAATTTTCAACTGATTGGCTGGTGTGCAGTTGTCTTCCGTGTATTTCAGGAAGTCAGATGCCCACAACTGGATCATTTGAGTTGGCATGATGTTCACGCTCAGACCGTTCAAACAAACAACCGTTGGTTTTTTGCAGTCTTTCACGATGAATGTGTATTCGCAGATCGACTCGTTGCCGCAACCATCTTCCACAAACCACTTGATTTTGTGCGTGCCGTATGGCAGTTCAGGAACCACGAAGTTGTTCTGTGATTGTTGGGTATTCCAACGAACAGAAGCCGTTTTTTTCGTACCAGATGTTGTGTTCTGGATCGCAAAACCATACTTCTGGTTGAACGGTACTGGACGACCGTCGAATGTGCGTGAAGTGCCGCCAGTGTAGTTCGGATTTGCGGCGTTGTTGAATGGAACATTGTTCCATCCAAGACCAGCAATGCCTGTGTTTACACTGTTAATCACCGTTTCCATCGTACCATCCTGATCCAAATCAAGGAACAACAAGTAGCGGAAGTTGATATTGGCGCCTGAACATGCGTCGGTTGCTGTGATTGTCAGGTCTGTCGGACCTTCGCACAGATCGTGTTGACCGATTACGTTATCCCACCAGTATGATTCGTTCCACAACTGCGGATCGTTTGGCGTAATGTCGCAGAACGTTACCGGAGAAGCCGGGCAGTTCTCGATTTTCGGATCCTGTGTATCAATTACTTTGATGATCTGTTTGTACGTGTAGCAGTTTGCATCTTTGTTCCAGAACGTAGAGTAGTTGGTTGCCGTAGCGTCCGTCGGATTGATTTTCACCACCGTTGGCGCCCAAGGAGCCAATGTTCCGGCACGCGATACGATTGGGCCTGGCAAATTCGCCGGGTTATTCGAAATCGCATTCGGATTCGGGTTTGGAACTTCCACGCAAGGTAAATTCGGATTGTAGGTACACCAGTTGATGATCGTCCATACCCGCTCGATTTTGAAGCAAGCGTCTGGTACTACTGTAAATACCTGGTCTTCGTAAGATACGCCCATCAGTTCGCAATCTTTTCCGAAGAACGATGGTTCGCCGTAAGTGCCTGTGCCGTCGCAAACCGTTACAATCACGTCGTTCGGGAACTTCACATAGTAATCCTGATTGTATGTTACCACCACACGCTGCGTGCATTGGCTGGTTAAGCCGTGGCAATCGT
>JBAXTB010000337.1:0-6325 GCA_037130425.1 Bacteroidota bacterium | reverse complement strand
CCCAATTAAAACGGGCAACGCCCAATTAAAAACACGCAACACCCCAATTAAAAACAGGCTACACCCAACTAAAAATGGCAACGCCAATTAAAACGGCCGAACCCACACGTCGCGCAGGTTGATTTCGCCCTTTCAGGGCTTAGATCTCGCGTTGCTCCCAAGAGCAGGGCGTTACCCTGCCTTCCTGATTCCGCCCCATTCGGGGCTACGGAAAACCTTAAGTCAATGATTTCGCTTGTACATTGTTACAACGACTTCTAAACCTAAAACGCTGCTACTTCACCGTAAACGTCTTTTTCTCCACGCCCACGCCCGTAATCGTCATACTTTTCCAGCGTTTCGGCAACTTCGTTTTTAACTGCACAATGCCCTGCGGCGTAATATCAATCCCGCCGAAGCCCATAATGGTTGCTTGCAGGAAACCGCCCGCGCCGGTGGCAAAATACGGGTTGGTTCCACCTGCCGTTTCGGCCAATACACCAAATGGCGGCACTTCGTTGGGTTTGTAACTTTTCACCCAAAGGTCGTACGCGTGTTCCGCATCGCCCGCGCGCGCAGCCGACACCGTGAGGATGGCGTTGCCCATCGCCGGCCCGTCTTTGGCCATGCGCGGTTCGTAGTAATCGAGGTCTTTTTTTACCTGCGCCGGGTCGGTAATCACTTTGAGCGGATAGGACAACAGGTTTACGTCGGCCTGTTTGATGGTCACGCCGTCGTAAGTAGCGTTTTCCTTGGTGGTGCCGTCGGGGAATTTCAGGATCGGGATATTATTGGCCACCAGCATCCAGTCGGGATCGGGCTTGAGACCCAGTTCTTTGGCGGCCTCGGTGGCGTAGCCGAGCACGGTTTTGGCCATGCCGTTGGTGAACGCGTTGTTGTCGATGTTTTCCTGCCATTCATTGGCCCCGATCACGTTGATGATGTCGTATTTGCCCGGTCCGTTGCGGTCTACCCGGCTCGCCCAGAAATCGGCGATTTCCTTGAGCATCGGCCAGCCGCGGTCTTTCAGCCAGACTTTATCTTTCGTCACCAAATAATATTGCCAGGCCGCCCAGCCCACACAGCCGGTAATATGGTGCTGAAAGGGCCCGGTCAAAGCCCAAACAGGCGTTTCTTCCTGGCCCGTGGTGGTGCTTTCCCAAGGGTACATAGCGCCTTTATAGCCATGCGAAAAAGCGTTTTGTTTGGCCGCATCCAGCAAATTAAAGCGGAATTCAAGCAAAGATTTGGCAATATCCGGGTGCAACACAAGCATCGGCGGGAACATCCACAATTCGGTGTCCCAGAACACGTGGCCATTGTACCCAAGACCCGACAAGCCCATCGGCGACAAACTGAGCGCTGTGCCCGCGCGCGCAAAGGAATACAGGTGGTACAAGGCCGCATGGACATCGCGGGTGGCATCCACATCGCCTTCAATGGTGATGTCGGATTCCCAGAGTTTGTCCCATTCTGCGCGGTGGCGTTTGAGCAGGCGTTCGGTGCGCTCTAAGGCGGCGTAAATGGTAAGGCGTTCGGCTTCGTTGTGCGCATCTACGGTGTGGGCGCTTGAAATGAGCGAGCCAACCACGGCAAAACGGTAGGTTTCACCGGCTTTCAGTTTTTTATAAAACTTCAACAAATGCATGTTGTAGTCCCAATCCTCGTGGATCAGGGCTGGTTCGGAGCCGTGCGGTTCTTCAAAAATAAAGGCATTGCTGGCCGCGACCGTGTATTTGCCCGTCGGACTTTTTCCCACCGACGTAATGAGCGGAATCAGCACGTGCGGGCGATCAATTTGCGCGTAATAATTGCGCACATCCTGTAGCATTTCCGGCGCTTCGATGACCGACATGGGCGTGATGGTCACGTCTTTTTTGGCCGTAATTTCTACCATCGTGAGGGCGGAATAAGGCAAATGCCGCAGGGCCATGACCGTGTGTTTCACCGATATTTTATCGCCGATGTCGAAGGTGGTGGTGAGTTCGGCGTGGCGCATGTCGAGCGTTTGCCGATAATCGGTCATTTGTTTGCGGCCCACGCGCTGGCCGTCGACGTCGAGGTTCATGTTTACAAAATTGAACCCTTTGAGGATGTTGCTCACGCGGCCGCGCAGGTAGTTATCGTAGGCGCCGTTGAGCACCACGTCTTTTACGCGCATGGGTTCGGGCGAAGAAACCAGTCCGATCATGCCGTTGGCCACGGTAATGCCGTAATAATTGGCGGGGTCAATGTTTTGCCCGACGACATGCCAGGCATCGGGGGGTTGAGATTGGGCGCTGAGCGCCAGGCATAAACACAAGGAAAACAGGATGGATCGCATCGATATAGGATGGTTTGATAATGATGCGCTAAAAATAGGAAAGAAAATGTAAATCTACTTCATATCTGCTTTTCCCCAATCTGCCATAACTGAGATAATCGGCAATACCGTTTTCCCGTATTCCGACAATTTATACTCTACCCTTGGCGGTATTTCGGCAAAAATGGTGCGTTCCACCAAATTGTCTTCTTCCAATTCCCTCAACTGGTTTACAAGCATTTGCTTTGAAATGTCGGGAATTGCCTTTTGCAAAAGGCTAAACCGGTTCTTTCCCATCGTGATTAAATAAATGACAATCGGCTTCCACTTGCCGCCAATTTTGTTCATGCAGTGGGTAACAGGGCAATTATTGGGGTTAAAATCCTTGTTTTTCCTTGAATTTTCCATTGGTCTAAAATTATGTACTATAACACATAAAATGGACTACAATTTTAAAAAAGACAAAGGTATTACTTTTGCTTCATCATAAACAACAAACATTTAAAACAATGGACGCATTAAAACAATTGGTCGCAACATTCTACCAAGATTGCCTGACTGTAAATGACCACACCAATACCGGCGAAGTATTGGAAAAACTTTTGGCCGACGATTTTCAATCCATCAACGCCAAAGAAACCAAGGGCAAAGCCCAATTGATCGGGCAAGTTGCCGGTTTTTGGAAACTGATGCCCGACATGAAATGGGAGATCAAAGACATGGTGCAAGAAGGCAACCAAGTGGTGGTAAGAAGCGAGTTGTCCGCTTCGCCAATCGGTAATTTTATGGGAATGGAATTAGACGGCACTAAATCGTTCAAAACAATGGCGATGGATATGCACACTGTTGAAAACGGACAAATTAAAATGGTGTATCATATTGAAGAATGGGCGACTGCAATTGCACAATTAAAATCAGCATAAGTTTGAATCATGGCAATGGCAAACTCAAATTACAGACGAGATAAAATCCCAATGTGGATCAATATCATCTCAATCGTCATCATAGCCATTTTGCTTTTTCAAATGTACGCTTGCTACTTTAACCCAAGTTTGGCGTATGGAGCATTTGAAAACAGCGATGCAAACCGCCAGGCCATTCTAACCCTGGCTGGACGAAATCTGGTCATGATCGTTGTTACCTTATTTGCTTTAAAATCGCAAAATGCAATGTTCTTTACCTTTACTTTTTTAATGGCGCTGGTGCGGGAAACTTACGATATGATTTTAGTTGGCTACCTCAACCATTTTTCAGCCCAGGGTATTGGCATGATGGCTACTTTTTTAGTGTTTTTGATTCCTTACGTGTTTGCAATGAAGAAGCTAAGGCAATTGGATTTGGGATAGGATTTTTTGCCGAATGCGAGGAGATGGGACGCAGATGACACAGACCCTGTCAGGACGCAGATTAAAAAGGATCTGCCGAATGCGAGGGGATAGAACACAGATGACCTGATCCGCCTGCACACATAAATCTGTGCAGGCGGATTTTATTTTGGGTACTAAAAATGACAAATTGCTATATTTTCGGGTACTAAAAATGACAAAATATCGTATTTTTGGGTACTAAAAATGACAAAAACGTATTTTTTGATTACTTAAATTTCATCAAATGTACTATAAAAGACTCATTGACAGTCACTTAAGTGCTTGGAAAAACAGTGAGACGCGCAAGCCTTTAATCCTTAGAGGGGCCAGGCAGGTAGGTAAATCTTCGGCAGTGCGGCATTTGGCGCTACAGTTCGAGCATTTTGTTGAAGTAAATTTTGAAGAAACCCCGGCACTCAAGTCTGTTTTTAGCGGCGCACTCAATCCGCAGCAGATCATTGAAAACCTCTCCATTTTTTTCGGAGCGCCGATTACGCCGGGCCGGACGCTACTTTTTTTTGATGAAATACAGGCGTGCCCTCAGGCGATCTCCTCCTTGCGTTTTTTTTATGAAAAAATGCCCGAATTGCACGTTGTGGCAGCAGGTTCATTGCTGGAATTTGCGCTTCAATCCTTACCATCTTACGGCGTAGGCAGGGTTCGTTCTTTATTTTTATTCCCCTTTTCTTTTGATGAATTTTTATCGGCCGTAGGAGAAGATTTACTGTTAGATGCCAAGCGACATGCGAATGCTGAGCAGCCTTTATCCGATTTGCTACACAACAAACTGCTGGATTTACTTAAAAGGTTCTTAATCACGGGTGGTATGCCGGAGGTGGTGGCGACTTATGCAAAAACAGCACAAATAATTGATAGTCAGAGCGTTTTAGACGACCTTTATATTGCCTTGCGGGCCGATTTTACCAAGTATAAAAATAGTGTCCCGCCATCGCGCTTAGTCGAAGTATTTGAGTCAGTTGTTCAACAGGCCGGTGGAAAATTTAAATATAATAAAGCCTCCGCGTCCGCAACCCAAGTTCAAATCAAAGAGGCCTTGGACCTGCTTATGATGGCTGGTTGGGTGCTGCCGGTCACGCATACGGCTGCAAACGGGATACCGCCCGGTGCTGAAATTGACCCTAAAAAAAGAAAAATGTTGCTGCTAGATACCGGCATATTCCAACGAATACTGGGGCTTAACCTGGCCGATATTTTATTTGATCCGGATAGTACATTTGTCAACAAAGGCGCGATTGCCGAGCAATTTTGGGGATTGGAATATTTGAAATACAGCTCGCCTTACATTCCGCCTGCCTTGTTTTACTGGCATCGGGAAGCGCCCAATGCAAATGCGGAGGTTGACTACATTATACAACAAGGCGCCGACTTGTTGCCGGTTGAAGTGAAGTCCTCCACCCAAGGAAGTATGCAAAGTCTCCGGCAGTTTTTGAAAGAAAAGAACAAATCTTTCGGCTATCGGTTCTCGCTTGAAAATTTCTCCTTCTATAACTACGTAAAAGTGATGCCTTTGTACGCCGTGTCCAATCTGTTTTAATAAGTCGATTCAATTATTTTATAAACATCATAACACGTAAATATGGATCAGGAAACCGCCGCCTATATATTAAAATACTTCCACGAGATTCTGACTGTGCCGGAACAACTTGCCGTAAAAAAGACGATCAGCAGGTTCAAAAACAATGCGATGTCTAAGCATGACATCTCGTTTCCTGCAACCCAAACCTTTCGGGACAAAGGCTGGATCACAGCGGAACAAACAATAATTGATCTGCTCCAAGAAGGCTACGATTCGTTTGAAATCCGCGTGGCCACCCGTATTTTAAACGAACATCCTGAACGCGTTTTCCTAAACAACTGCCCCGCCTGCGGACGACTGGCCCGAACGCCCGACGCAAATCAGTGCAGGCATTGTGGGCATCAATGGCGGGACGTGGTTTAGATTTGTGCGTCCAAATGCGAGGGAATGGGACGCAGATGAGGCAGCCCCCTCCGGGCAGGGCTGAAGATCAAAAAGCAGCAAACAAGTAAGTTTCGAAGGAAGGTATCAAAGTAAGGCACAGCCCAAAAACCAACGTCCCCAAGCACTCAAACCTGCCCAAAATCGGTTTTTAACATAAATTACCTGTACAAACGGCCTTAACTCCGCCCCAAAACTTTTGTAAAAATATTCAACCGAAGGCACGGAAGATCCTTCAAAATCCAGCACCAAATTGCTTCCGCTGTAACGCCTGATCAGCCAATCTAACAAATAACGCATGGCGCCCGTCTTTCGGCCCGATTGGCTGGATGCGGCAAAAATAAAAATGATGTTGCGGCCGCTCATAAAGAAGATCGCGGCGGCTTCGATTTGTTCGTTTCGGAACACGCCGAAAATCTGGGATTCGGCACGAAATTCAAACGCGTAAATGATGCCGTAAAGCGCCGTTTCAATCCTATGATCCCATTTTTCTTTGTCAATTTGGGCGTGTTTCAGGTGGCGGATTATAAGGGCGGTTTTGACTTGCGGTTATAAGCGTGATACCCTTTGATGACGCGGAACTGGAAGAATTGGTTTCCTCATGTATTCTCACAAAAAAACGGTGCGTAACCCAACAGAACTACCTGTAAAAGTTACGCACCATATATATTATCATCTCAATCAGCCCCGTCCACCGTC
>JBAXTB010000336.1:0-6352 GCA_037130425.1 Bacteroidota bacterium | reverse complement strand
CACTCGATAAATTCTGATATACCTAAGGACGATGCAAGCGCTTTAAGCGATTCAACATATTCCGGTTCTCCAGAGCCGACAATTTGCAAAGACCATTGAAAATCAAGCTGTTTGAGCGCGCCAAACAAACGCTCCAAACCTTTTTTGGGATGAATGCGGGATAAAAATATTAATTTAAAGACCGATTCGTCCCTTAGACGGTGCAAATCTAAGTTTGTAAAATTTGGTAAGCTTAAAATATTCGGCAGCACAAAAAAAGGCCAATTAGGAATTGTCAAATGACATTCTTCCGCTTCTGCATTGCTCGTCGCATGTAAAACCGTGCCCTTCAAGAGATAATTACCAAGCACCTTTTGGAATAATCGTTTCACCGCCGATTTTCGGTTGGCAAGCGTGTACAGGCTCAACATGCCGCGCGGCGAAAACACAGGTTTTATTTTTTTGATTCGGCAAATCAGGATGCTAAGAATCGAACAAAGGTTCCACCAGTTGTGGACGTGTACCACATCAAACTGCCCTGCTTCCGACCAAATCTTTTGCAAAAGCGATATGGATAACAGACCTGGAATGCGCGCGTTGCGTTTAAAATAATACACCGTCGCGCCGTTTATGGTTACGGCTTCATTGTCAGGCACCTCTAATTCCTGATCGCCATTGGCCGTTGTCGTAAATACCGTCACCTGTGCGCCTTTACGCGCCTGCGCCTCCACGAGGCTGCTCACGCTTTGCACCGGACCGCCGTATATGTAGGCCGGTTTGTAATAGGGAATCACATGGAGGATTTTCATATTAGGCTTCTTACCCCCCTGTATATAATCTGCGCCCGCGACCGATAATCATAATGCGCCGCCAAACTTTTGGCCCGTGCGTTTTTCCGAATCAGTTCTGCCTCAGCAAGCGGCATTTCCAGAATCTCTTTTGCTTTTTGGACCATTTCTGCCGCATTTTCATAAAAAAACGCCTCCTTATCATCTTCAAAAAAAGCACGGTGTTCTGGGCTGTCCGGCGCTAACATGATACCGCCGACCGCCGGGATTTCAAACGTTCTCATATTATGTGAGCCAACATTATGAGGGCGGAAAATATTCAACTGAACGCGATAACTTCTGGCAACTGACCAAAATTGAGTTCCAAAAATGGCATTAAAGATATTTAGCCCTGAAAAGAGCTTTGGGTCTATGTATTTCCCCCAATCAATACCATATACATCAATGTTAAATCCTTCATTTAATAAGAATATAATTGTTTTTACTCTTATTTCATCCGGGTTTCCAATAAAACAAATTTTAGAAATTTCATCTTGTATTTCTAATTTATTAAATTCAATTTCTGACAACTCAAAGCCAAACGGCAGATAAACGGACGGAATATGGTACTCCTTTTCAAATCGTGCCATCAAATCTTTACTATACGAAAAATGCAAATCGTACAAGGGCACACTTTGGGTCACGTTCTGATTGCCGCTGCCCCGCATGGTAATGATGAATGGATGATCCGGGTTGTAATTCGTTAAAAAAATGCCGGAAGATTTGATGGCCTTGAGGGTTTCGGGGTAAAGTTCCATCCCTTTAAACACCAGCACCACATCAGGAGCGTATTTTAGGGTTTCGCTTAAAATATGCTTGTTTAATTTGTCGTAATAGGGGTTTTTGCTTCGAAACAAACGGATCAGCACCCGGTCAATGAGTTTGCGGTAATGCTTTTTGCCGAATTCGGAAGTAGACAGTATTTCTACCTCCAAATCAGGTATTTCCTTCAAATATTTCAGGTAAAACGTCTCCAAAGACCAGGATTCCGACGCACCGATTATGAGTAATTTCATCCGTTTAAACCAGGATTAAATTGGATTTGAGAGATAGATGCAAAAATGGTAACTATCTACCATCAAAAAATCCCGATATCTCTACGCGTAAACACTGAATGACATCTATCATCTTGTAACCCCCGAACTTTAGTCGGGGGCAAACGTATGCTGAAACCACATCTATCTTCTTTGCAGAACATCAGCATCTAATATGTTGCAGATGTGGATGTTCTGCAAAGAAGGTAGATGTGATTGGTGGTTTAGTTATAGAGCCACCGGTTAAAACCGGCGGTTACAAGATGTTAGATGTTTGCACATGCTGCGCCCGATGGTATCTGGATTTTTATAATGCGCTAAGGAGTTACAAAAAATGATTTTAAATTGATCGAAAACCGCCACTTCGCATCAATTCAGCGCTGGCTATAAAAAACTTTGGATCGATTCGTGAATGAGTTTTGCCTGACTTTTAAGGGAAAAAAAAGTGTGGGCACGGGTATGCGCTTTCTCTGCAATCGGCTGAAACTGCCCCGGATTTTGAATGATTTGCGTTAGTTTTTCCGTTAAATCGTCCAAATTACCTTCCTTGAAAATTACGCCTGCATCGCCCACCAATTCAGGTAACGCGCCGGAGTCGGAAGTGAGCACCAATTTTCCGCAAGCCATTGATTCCGGCGCCACGCGGCCGTATTGTTCCACCCAGAAAGGCGTTGATACAGAAGGAATTACGACCAAATCAGCCGCATTCATGTAGGTTCCGATTTCTGAGTGACCGGCGTCAAAATACTTCACGCGCGCGCTCAAACCCAGCGCCTCAATTTGTTCAAAAATACGCGCCTGGTACGTTCCCGGCGAGGCTTCAAATTTGTCGATGATAAACACCCACGATAAATGCTCAATTCGTTTGAGGCTTTGAAGTAACATGTCCACGCCTTTTTCGGGAACCAAGCGGCCAATGTAAGCAAGGGTAAATAAATCGCCTAAGCCAAGTTCTTTTCGCGCGGCAGCCCGGCGTTCCGGCGAGGGATAAAACAAATCGGGATTAAAACCCAGCGGCGTTTTTACAACCTTTTTAAACTTATAACCGCTGAATATTTTGGTGCCGGCGTCGTTGATGGTGAACACCTGATCCACCGTCGGGCGGCTGGCGTATAGGAGGCCGAGTTTCACAAAACCAAGCAAAAAGCCCTTGAATCCGCTTCTTTTCAAGCTGGAAATGGGGTCAAAACGAAGGTTTTCGCAAGACAAACAAATCAAATGCGCTTTGTTTTTTTTGCACCAGCGCCCCAATTTGATGGCCTGATTACTCACAGGATCATTCTCTAAATAAATGATGCGCGGCTGTAATTGATCGGCCAATTCATACAAACCTTCAAAGTCATACATCCGCGGATTCTGGCCTTTCAAATCCAAAAAATGGATTTTTTCTTCCGGGTTTTGCGGCGGATCGGCATTTAGTATTTTCCCGGAAAACGACAATTGCTTGGGTGCAATGATCTCCACCGAATAGCCGTATTCCTGTTTCAGGTAATTAAACACATTGCGGTTTACGCCCCGAAAGGTTGCATGTGAAACCACTAAAACATCAATCATAGACCAGGATTAAAATGATTTGAAGATTTTCAGGATGGATGTAGTTGATTTCCAAAGTGTTTTTGGCAAAATAACAGCATTTCATCTATTTCCTGATCGGGGGAGCCTTCGAAGGAAAATCCCGTGGACCGGAGTTTTGCTGCGTTTATCAATACAGTCGGCGCTTGCCCAATATTGGCCGGCGCTTCCCGGTTGATCGGAATATGCTTTCCAAACAGATGTTGAAAGCGTTCCGATATTTTTTGCGCCATTTCAAACACCTTAAACGTGGATTCGCTGCTCAGGTTAAAAAGGCCGTCCTGCGTTTGGGTCTTATCCAGATTCAAAAAATGCGCTACCGTGCGCACCACATCGTGCATGGCGATAAAATCCCGTTCCTGTGAACCGTCGGAATTTAAAATTAACGCCCCTTTTTCAATTGCCTGCCGACACAAGTCATTGATTAACAAGGTCCAGCGGTTTACGTCGGGTAAAACCGGGGCGCCGTAACTGTTCGAGAGGCGCAACACAATCGCATCAATGGCGCTGTTTTGACGTGCGGCTAACACATAATCTTCTGCCGCGCGGTGCGTAATGCTGTATGGGTGCGTCGGTTTGGTCAAATGCGATTCCGTAATTTCCCCCGCGAGCGGGCTGCCGTACACGTGAATGGTTGAAAAATAAATGAACTGTGCCACCTTGCTTTCAATGGAAGCATTCAACCAGTGCAGGCTTTGTTTGATATTCACATCGACGGCGCTGTACGGGAAACGCACGCAATCAATTTCGTTCAAGGCCGCCAAATGAATAACGCAATCCATGCCATCTGTATACATGCGAAAATCATCAGCCGAATCATCAAAATGCAACAGCGTGACGTTTGGAATCGGCGAATCACCGCCGCGCCTGCTGGTCACAAAAACCTGATAATCAGCGGATAAGGCTACATGTTGCGCAATTCTGCCGCCCACATAACCCAAACCTCCGGTGATGAGTATTTTTTTTACCATTGCTGAAACGGTATTTCTGTGGTGTCTAAGGGCAAACCGATGCTTTCCGTCGGGTCATGCGGGATGCTGGAAATGTTGAGCAGCATATTTTGCCCTGCTGAAACGCCTTGGAACGCCATCCATATTCCGGGTGGAATCGTCAGGCGCTGGTAGTTTTCCAGGGACAAAATGACGTCCATGATTTGTCCCTGCGTTTCGCTTTCCGGGCGTACATCGTACAATACAAAACGAATCGCTCCGATGGGCACAATCAAATTAGAAATCATTTTGGTGTGTAATTTCCAGCCTTTGACCGCTTTATGCGCGACATTTGAAAAATAGGCTTCTCCAAATCCCTGAAATGAAGCTTCCGTACTTTTCAATCCGTGGTACACCGCTCCCAGATCGCCGGGTATAATTCTCAACGGTGTTAATGTTACGTCCTTGATGGCTAAAGCGTCCATGCCTGGTTTACGGTTTTTGCAAACTGTATATATTCTTCAATTTGTGCGGCTGTAAAGGCTGCCATGTCGGTACCGCTATTGTTGTAATATGCGTCGTACCAATTGGCCGTCATACGGGTGGTTTGTTCAAATGTAAGGGTGGGCTTCCATTGCAATTGCGCCAGGGCTTTATCGCAATTCAGTTTGAGTAAGCCCGCTTCATGGAAACCGGGGTTTTCATACACTTTGTACTTTTCGGCGCCCGCCTGAAAATGCCAGTACGTGCTAAGGGCGGTCAGCAGTTCCAGTACCGATTGATTTTGATCGGCAGAAGGGCCAAAATTGTAAGATTCTCCATTCAAATTTGATTGAATGGCAAGCATTTGTCCGGCCCGCAAATATCCGCTAAGCGGCTCCAGTACGTGCTGCCAGGGCCGGGTCGATTGCGGACTTCTGATTTCCACCGCATTTCCTTCCGACCAGGCTTTGATACAGTCCGGCACAATGCGGTTGGCCGCCCAGTCGCCGCCGCCGATCACGTTGCCCGCCCGAACCGAACACAATTTCACAGGCGATTCCGGTTTTTTAAAATAAGAATGGTAATAGGTTTTAATGACGATTTCCGCCGCGCCTTTGGATGCGCTGTATGGGTCTTTCCCGCCCAAAGCATCGTGCTCGCGGTAGCCCCACACCCATTCCACATTGTCGTAGCATTTATCGCTGGTAATCATTACCACATTACAGGGATGATTGCTCTGGCGAATAGCCTCCAAAACATGCGTGGTGCCCATGATATTGGTCGACATGGTCGTGACCGGATCATCATAAGAAGCCTTTACAATAGGCTGTGCTGCTAAGTGAAAGATGAAATCCGGTTTGATGGAACCTATAATATGCGCCATTGCCTTCAAATCCCGTATGTCGGCAAAAGTATGCTTAACCCGTTTGTCTAAGTCATTTACGGAGAACATGGCCGGCTCGGTTGGAATATCCATGGCCAATCCGTACACATTTGCCTCCATTAATAGCAACCAGGAGCATAGCCAGGAGCCTTTAAAGCCGGTATCGCCGGTTACGAGGACTTTTTTATTTTGGTAAATGTTTCCAAACATGGTGAGTTGGATTGAAAGGTCATGCTTTATGCGCTACCAAACAAATCGAGTAGCCGGTGTAAGGAATAAAACGGTCAAATACAGGTGGTAAAATCCGCAAAGGCAATGTAATAACCCAGGAGAGCATAAAATTCAACCGGATAATCCGACGATAAAGACTTGTAATTTGCTGACTCAAATAACCGCTGCAATAAGAAACTTCATCTAAAACCAGCCCCGCATTGTTGCAAAGTGTTTTGAATTCTTCCGGGTTATAGCCGATTTTTACGTGCCCGCCGTCTTCAACTGGTGGGTCAGAAATTTGCTTTTTGTCGCCGAACATCGGTACAAATTCAACATTCGGTGTGGTCAAAAACAGTTTTCCGCCCGGTTTCAGGCAACGCTGCATATCAATCATCAATTTCTGGTCATTAATGATGTGTTCGATGTTTTCAG
>JBAXTB010000335.1:0-6393 GCA_037130425.1 Bacteroidota bacterium | reverse complement strand
AACGATGTTGAATAGCCTTGAACTTTTTTCCGGCGCGGGTGGATTGGCTAAAGGCATTGAAATTGCTGGGGCAAATCATAAAGCATTTGTTGAATGGAATCCTGATGCCTGTAAAACACTGCGTTATAATTATTCGCCGGATCTAATACATGAAACAGATGTTAGAAAATTTGATTTTAAACAATTCTCCGGTGTAGATTTAATTGCGGGGGGGCCGCCATGTCAGCCTTTTTCAATGGGCGGAAAGCACAAAGGCTTTGATGATGAAAGAGATATGTTTCCTTATGCTATTTCAGCCATTCGACAACTTACGCCTAAAGCATTTATTTTTGAGAATGTAAAGGGCCTTTTACGCAAATCATTTGCATCATACTTTAATTACATTATTCTACAACTAACATATCCCGAAGTTCTGAAGAAAACGGATAATTGGAATGAACATCTATCCGATCTTGAGAAAATACATACCAAGGGGAATTATAGAGGGCTTCAATACAAGGTTGTCTTCAGACTTATTAACGCTGCTAATTACGGTGTGCCTCAAAAAAGAGAGCGCGTAATTATTGTAGGTATTCGAAGCGATCTTAATCTTTCATGGTGTTTTCCAGACGAAACGCATTCAGAAGATGCGTTATTATGGCGCAAATATGTTACCGAAGAATATTGGGAAAAGCACGGAATTGAGCCTTCAAAATCAGATCTATTAAGCATTGATTTTGAAAAAAAACGACTTATCGATAAACATGGATTCTTCCCGCCTTCTACCAAACCTTGGCTGACAGTCAGAGACGCAATTAAAGGATTACCTAACCCACAAAAGGTAAAAAATTTCCATCCTGAACATTGTTTTCGGGGAGGCGCTAAATCTTATCCAGGACATACCGGTAGTGACATTGATCAACCGGCTAAAGCACTGAAGGCCGGAGATCATGGTGTGCCAGGAGGAGAAAATATGATACGCTTTACCGATGGTTCAGTTAGATACTTTACAATTCTGGAAGCAAAACGTATTCAGACATTTCCTGATGATTATCCAATATTAGGTTCTTGGACAGAAGCAATGCGACAACTTGGAAATGCTGTTCCAGTTCGACTTGGACAGACTGTTGCTGAGGCGTTGCTCCCCCAATTGGCAGTACATTTGGATGTTCCGATGGCAATAGCAGTTTAGAAAATTGAGAATATAAATATTTTTCTATGGCACAAGTCGGTTGGGTATTCTTAAGCGAACAAGGCGGTCGGCACCGGATCGGCCTTTATCATGGCGACCGAACCGGCCATGTGGCCATTCACTGCAATTTGAAAATCGTCCAAATTGATTTTAGCGTAAAAGAATCGCGCACTTACTCCTTTTTTGTGGAAGACGAGTTGTGTGAAGTTCGCCTGATAAAAGAAAAAACCGGTTTTAGTTACGAATTTGCCGTCAATAAAACGGTAGATACGCCGCTCAATCAGGCGCGTAGGGCCAATGAGCGGAAAAATCGCAAATATATGGCCGTTACCATCGGCGCATTAATCGTACTATTGGCCGGTATATTGCTGGCCGTAAAATTCTTTGGAAAAGCCGCTACTGCCGATCGTTTATCCGAATCAAGCATGTTTAGCGAACCGACGGAAGCCACTGAGCGGCGTTTGCGCACCGAAGGCAAAAGCGCTGAAACGAAGCTGCTGATTGTTCGGGAAGCGCAACATCGCATCGTTTTTTACGGGTTCCAAACGCCAGAAGGCTTACAGGTTTCTGGCAAATTTTCCGTACCCGACACCGGGGCTATTTTCTTACCCAACGGTTTTCCGCTGAATGACCGCGATGCTTTTGAATTGCGTTATCTACCCGCCGACCCGCAGGTGCATCGGGTCAATTTTGCGCAACCAAGCCAGGAAACCATTGCTTCTTACTTCAAATTGGCCGTTGAGGCCGATCACCGCGCGCATCCCGATCAAACGATGAACGCAAGCGCCTGTTTGGCCCAACTCGCAGTACGAGAAAAAGGCTGGCAAAGCCTCGGAGAATTGATTTCACAAGGTTTGACTCCGGAACAAAACCCAAAATTTAACCGGGACAGCTACGGCCGCTTAGTGCGGGATGACGCGTTTGCGCATTTGATTCGCGATAACTGTCGGTAAGAAATGTAGCACAATGAACATGGAGGAGCGGGTTAGCGCATTAATACGCAACGCGCTAACCCGCTCCTCATTATTTATACCCCTGGCGTCACAAACGGTATTTTGCACACGACCGCTTCTAATTTCTTCGCACCGGCAACAATCATGATTTTTGTGCCAGGTTCTGCAAATTTGGCTTTCACATAACCTGTACCGATCGGTTTGTCGAGCGTAGGCGCGTGCGTACCTGAAGTGACAATGCCGATGGCCGCGCCGCGTTTGCTTTCGATGGCATAACCGTGGCGCGGCACCCGACGTTCGTCGAGGATAAAGCCCACGAGTTTGCGTTTCACGCCTTCTGCTTTTTGTTTTTTAAAACGGTCGGAAGATGGGAAATCAACGCCTTTGTTGAGTTTGGTGATCCAGCCCAAACCGGCTTCGAGCGGCGACGTTTTGTCGTCGATGTCGTTGCCGTAGAGGCAGTAGCCCATTTCGAGGCGGAGGGTATCGCGCGCGCCGAGGCCGCAAGGCTTGATGCCTAATTTAGCGCCGTTTTTGAAGACTTTATCCCAAATCTTGGCAATATCCTTGTTTTTTGCGTAAATTTCAAAGCCGCCGCTGCCGGTGTAACCCGTGGCGGATACAATCACATTGTCGCATCCGGCAAAACGACCGCGGCGGAAATTGTAGTATTTTATCGGCCCCAGCTCAATATCGGTCAGTTTTTGCAGCGCTTCCACGGCTTTCGGACCTTGTACAGCGATCAAACCCGTTTTGGAAGAGATGTTTTGCATTTTCACATCAAAGCCGCGCGACAGGCGTTTGAGCCAGCGCCAGTCTTTGAGTTCGTTGGAGGCATTTACCACCAGCATGTAGCTTTGTTCTCCGTCAACGATCATTTCAGGTGCATCGTCGAGGCGGTACACCAACAGGTCGTCAACAATGCCGCCTTTTTTATTGGGCATACAGGAATACTGGATTTCTCCGGGCGTGAGTTTGCTTACGTCGTTGGACGTGGCGCTTTGCAGAAAAGCAGTGGCCTCTTTTCCGCGCACCAGAAATTCGCCCATGTGGCTTACGTCGAACACACCCACGGCGTTGCGCACGGCATTGTGTTCGTCGGTGATGGTGGTGTAGGAAATCGGCATATTATAGCCGGCAAATTCGGCCATTTTCGCGCCGAGGGCTTGGTGTCTTTCAGTCAGTGGCGTATTTTTCATGCTTAATTCTTTGATTTCGGCGCTTGTTTGGGCGCTATTTTGTCAATATTGGTTTTCTCAATTTTGCCAACAGGCAATTGTTTCGGGTCGCTGGGGTTGTTGGCGTTCGGGCGGCGCTTGTTCGGTAGCGGGTTCCCTTTGTTGTCTTCAATCATCACATCACCCGGTTCCAAGGACATGCGTCGGCGAATATCGGTCGGCAGGGCGTCTTTGTGGATGGTAAAAGAAATCGTGTTCGCGCGCATGTAGGCTTCCGACACGTTTACAAAACCCTTGTAGTCGGAAATTTCGCCCCAGGAATTTTTTACCACATAATACACGCCGCTGTGTTTTTCATCGACAATGCCAATGATGTGCATGAGGTGATCGTCGGTCGTGGTTTGACGGTCAAACAGTTGTTGGCGGTATTCCTGGGTGATGTTGCGTTCCGGTTCCCAGAATTTAAACGTAGATGCTTGTTGATCGCGGTTTTTGTCTTTCCAGGAAGCATTTGGTTCGAGGGCCAGACCGTTTTGGGCCGAAAAACCGGGATTGCTCACATCGGCGTCCCATTCCACGGAGTAACCGTTTTGGATGGCGAAATTGAGGCAGCGCATCAGGTCGCTGATCGGCAGGTTAAAGAACGATCCGTTGGAAAAATTATCCGGTACTTCGAGGATAAAATTGCTGTAAAACGGATGGTGCGTAAAGGATGTGAGGTGTACGTAATTATCCGGATTAATGCTCAAAAAATCACGGAAGGCCTTGGGATCCATCGTCAGGCCGTTTACCTTGATTTGTTTTGGAACGACGCCAAGTTCGAGATCGAGTACGCTGTCGATTTGCGTCAGCCAATTTTCTTTGAGGGTACCATCTTGCCCTTGTTTAACAAAATTGTCGCATAAAGATTTCAGGTTTTTTTCCAAACGGTTGTGGTTGAATGGTTTATCATCTTTACGGCCGGGGTAGGCGTCTTCCGGCACAATACCATATTGTTTCACGGCATTGAGCAGGTCGTGGGCCAAACCGCCCTGACCAAACTGCGCGTGTCCCTGGCGGCGCACATAATTTTCGCACTTTTGGTGGTAAATATTGCGCACCACAAACATTTCAGAAAGGTTTTGCTGGCCTTTACCCAAACGCAGCGCCTCACTTTCGAGGAAAGAAGCCGAGCTAAAAGCCCAACAAGTTCCGGTTTGATCCTGGCTTTTAACCGGGGTGCAACTCAGTTTTTTAAATTCTTTAAATTCATAAGGTTCTTGTTTTTGCGCTTGTAAGGCATAAAAACCGGCAAAGGCAATCAAGAAAACGCATAATTTTTTCATCGCGTGCGAATATTTCATTTTATAAAAATCAAGCGAAAGTACATGGAATTTGTATTAACGGGCGATTTTTTGAGTTTCAGCCGGTGTTTTTATACGCCAAAGCAACCGGTTTTGCACAATTGGGGCTGAATTGCGCAAAACCTGTTGCGGTGGAGCATAGACCTACTTCGCAACTGCGCGCAATTTCAGCGACAGCGTGACCACGTCTTCGATCAATTTGTCTTTGGCTGTGCCAAGTAAACCGGAGCGGAAATTGACGCCCCATTGCGTGCGGTTGATGGTGAACGTGGCCGATTCGGCCGTGAGCGCTTTGTCTTCAATTTTCATTTTTACCGGAATATTTACCGGGTGGGTCTTGCCTTTCATGGTCAGCGTACCGTTGATGACATAATTAAAAGCCGGGTTATTGCTGGGCAATACTTCGGCGATTTTAAACTCTGCTTTCGGGAATTTGCCCACTTCAAAAAAATCGGAATCCTTGAGGTGCGATTCCAGGTCGCGCTTTTCGCCGGGGTCTTTGATGTCGGTCACGGTGATGGAACTCATATCGAGCACGATGTTGCCACTGAGCAGCGTGCCTTCATTGACTTTCAGTGTGCCTTCCGAACTTTGGATGGAGCCGGTATGAAAATCGCCGATCGCCTTTTTGCCTGCCCAAAAAACGGTTGCCTCTGAGACCGTGAAGCTTCGCGCGCCTTCAGCAGAGACCTTTTTTGCTTTAGATGTTGTGGACGGTGATTGAACAGGCGTCGCAGCAGCGGCTTGCGGGGCGTCATTTTTGCAGGCAAAAAGAACCAAAGCAAAGATGCAGAGCGCCGGAATTATTTTAAAAATATGTCGCATATTGAACAAACAGGATAAGTTGACTCGATTTTTGTAAATTTGAACGTGCAAAACTACAAGGCTGCGGAACAAAAAGTAAACACTCAGGCAGCAATTCGGAAACTTACGCGTTTTTGAGGGGTATTTTCATTTAAATCCGTCGCAATGCCAAAACGATTACTGCTTTTGTTGAGTCTGTTTTGTACGCTAAACGCCTGCAAGGAAAAACTTGCGGAGCCTGATTTCGTGTACACGGGCGCGCCTGAATTCGCCCTTGATTTGTTTGAGCAGCGCAGCCCAGCCGACGGCGCCTCTAACCTTGGATTGTGGGTCTCCAGTTTTGCCTTGCAAGAGGGGGCGGGTTTCGGCATCAATGCCTCCGTAGAGGTAAAAGGCCAGGAACTCTTGATGCATATTTTGGGCGTACAAAAGCCCGATTCCATTACGGGCATAGCAGCGCCAGCGACGGGTTTTGTGCCATTTGGAGCCATCCCGGAAGGCGCCTATAAACTTACCGTTATACTCGGCAATACCGTTCAAAGTCATGCAGACCTGATGCTTGGGAAGGATCATTTGGCGCTCACGAACGCGGATGCGCGCGGCATTGTTTTTCAAAACGTGGCACTCCGTCGCCTGCCCGACGGCCTTGTGTGGGGCTATGCCAATGCAAACAATGAAACGGTGAAAGCAAAAGCGGAACAGTTTGTTTCCGATTTAAAAAGCCTGAGTACGGAAGCCGGTTTAGCGCCGGGCTTTTATAGTTATTTCACAGTGACGGGTGCTGGAACGGTGTTTTTACATCCGAGCATTGAGCCTGCGGAAGCGCATATTCCTTTTGTGCGGGCCTTGAACGGATCGCCGGATGACTTGCGGGGGTTGTTGGTAGGGTATCGGCATGACGGGGTTGTGCCGTTGAAGGTGAGGTGTTTGTCGGGTTGGGGGGA
>JBAXTB010000334.1:0-6394 GCA_037130425.1 Bacteroidota bacterium | reverse complement strand
ATGGAATTGGTAGTTTATATTCAAAACGAGCAGGATTTTATTGTGTTAGAGCCGTTACTTAAACGGATGAAACTCCGTTTTGAGCGTAAAAATGGGAAAAAAGAGTCTACACAACAGGCTAAAATAGACCTTAGTGCTCAACAACGATTGGAGGCTGCAAGAGCATTACTTTTACAAATGCATGAAGAGGGCATAGACGTTTCAACCTATGGAGACCCGATTGAATGGCAACGGGAAACGCGAAATGAACTGCCCGGCCCTAATGCCGCACATTAATCCTTATCCCGCCCCCCTGCTCCTTTGCAAAACCAGAAATCGAATACCCGAACGTCAGCATAAAATACCGGCTCAAGTTCTGAATCCGTTCTTCCTCTAAGTAATTCAACTGACTGTTTCTCGAAATTCCCACGTTCTTGTTCAGCAAGTCAAAGGCGGCGAGTTGGATGCGGCCCCGGTTGTTTTTCAGGATATAGCGGGTCAGTTGGGCGCGCCAAAGCGGTACCGTACGACGTTCACCAAAACTTTCTTTGGAATAGACAAAATAGTTTATTCCTGTACCGATATTCCACTTTTTAGTAGGGTTATAAACTACCTCTCCGAAATACTCGCTGTTCAAATAGTTCTGGTTCAAATTGGTACTGATGGAATAACGCGTATTGCTGAAATTAAGTCGAGCCCCGCCATTGAGGTCAAATTTGTCCTTTTTGCGGTTTTCCAGCACCAATTCTAAGGAGTTATTCCAGCGATTCACCTTGTTTTCCTGCGTATTTACAAATAGAATACCCCGGTTGTACCCCGAACTTAGGTTGACACTCAAGTTTGATTTCATAAAACGCAAGGGCGTGTTGAGGCCCACATATCCATTGAGCGAAACGTCCTGTTTTACATTCACCGGCGTCAGCGTGCGGCGCAACAGCGAGTCGATGGTGCTGGCGTTGGTGATGCGGTCCTGGGTGTACACGGCCTCCAGGTTGAAGAACAAACTGGTCATGGTAAACTGGTCGAAATTGAGGAAATGCCCCGATAATTCATGGCGAAATTCGGGTTTCAAGTTCGGGTTGCCGATGTAGCGGTTCAGGGGATCGCTGTTGTCGACCACAGGTTGCAGTTGCTCCAGGGAAGGCTCGCGCAGGTTGGTTACATAGTCAATGGACAGGTTGCGGCCGGGTTTGAAATCGTAGTTGAAGAAACCGGCGGGCAGCACCCGGACAAAGGTTTTGCGCGGAAATGCCAGGTTTCGGTCGAGCGATTCGCCTTCGAGCAAGGAGCGTTGAAGGGCCGCGCCAAGGGTCAGGTTGTATTTTTTGCGGTTCAACAGGTAGTTTAAACCCGCGCGGTCGTACAAATATCCGCGTTTGAAATGGTTGCTGAGTTCCGGGTTGTAATATTCGCCGGGCGTCGGGGTTTCCAGGATGTCATAGAAATTTTTGCGGGTGTTGTTGCTGTATTTGCGGCGCGAAGCCTCCAGTTCTAAGTATTGTTTTTTGCCCAGCGGCTCCGTGTAATTGAGTTGTGCGCCGTAGTTGGGCGCTTCATCGGAGTACTGCTGGCGCTGGTGAACGAGATCAGGATCAGGTGTTTGTGTGTAGTTGTTCTGGGCGCGCAAATCACCGGCGCGGGTTTGTTTGCCGTCCTGATAAGAAGCGTTTGCCACCAGCGCGCGCCCTTTTTTACCCAAACGAACCCGGTAAGTCAGGTCGGCATTTCCCTGCATAAAATCGCCGTTGGAATGATAATCACGCGTGCCGTCATTTTGCAACATGCCGTTGGGATCAAAGGCGTGGCTGCTGCCTCGGCTGTCGTACAAGGCGTCGCTTAGGCTAAACCGGCCGCGAAAGGTAATTTGCTGAACGGAATCAACTTTGTGTTTGAGGGTTAGGTTCAAACGATGCCCGGCGTTGCGGCTAAACCGGTCTTCCATTTCATCGGAATTAAACACCTGGTCGCCCAGCACGTTTTGCCGCGTGACCATGCGCAGGCGCTCGTTTTGCAGGCGACTGTAAAAATAACTGGCGCTGATTTCAGTTTTAGAACTCAAATCGTAATTGGCATTCAGGCCGCCCGCGCGGGTGTCGGTAAATCCGTTTTGCAGCCCCTCGCCGATGGGAATCCCCGCATCTTCCGGATTTAACTCGATGCGCACGCGTCCGCCCCGGCCGCCTGAGCTCATAAAATTGGACAGGCCGCCCATAAAATTAATGTAATCATCAAAGGAAAAGCCTTGTTGGTTGGTGTTATTGGCCATGCCGATGCCCGAAAGCCGCAGTTTTTTGTCAAAACGGTTGAGGTTGAATTTCCCGTCAAATCGGTTCTTGGTACCGTAGCCGCCGGAAGCATTGCCGAAATACCCGTGTTTATGGTCTTCCTTGAGTTTTAAATTGATGGTTTTTTGTTCGCGGCCGTCCTCAATACCGGTAAATTCCGCTTTATCCGATTTTTTATTATACACCTGCACCTTGTCCACAGCATCGGCGGGCAGGTTTTTAGTGGCGATTTTGGGATCCTGACCGAAAAACTCCTTGCCATCCACGAGCACATTTTGCACGCGCTCACCTTGGGCGCGCACGTTCCCGTTGGCGTCCACCTGCACGCCAGGCAGTTTTTTGAGTAAATCTTCCACCACCGCGCCGGGCTGGGTTTTGAATGCCTGGGCATTGTACTCAATGGTGTCTTTGCGGATTTGCAGCGGGATACGGTCGGATGAAACATTCACGGTATTGAGCAACAAATTACCGGCCCGGAGCGCAATTTTACCCAAATCCGTTTTCGGGTTTTCCGGCCGCAGACTCAGGTTTTGATGGTAGTTTTGATAACCTAAATAACTGATTTGCAAGTAGTAATCATCCGACGCAATGCGTTTTAGGATGAAATGGCCTTGGTCGTCGGTCATGCCGAATCCGATCAGCGTGGAGTCTTTTTGCAGCGACAATGCCACGGTCACGGCCGGGAGTGGCAGTCCGGCCGTGTCGGTGACGATCCCTTCGATTTGGAGGTTTCGGGATTGGGAAAAAAGGGTTTGGGCTGTTAAGAGAAGGAATAGGATAAGTAATTGTTTCATAGCTTAATTTGAAATTTGGATGCGTGTGGGCCGCCGACCATAAGGGCGATATCATTGACTCAAGTATTTAAGATTACATGATTTTAGATTACATGATTTAAGAGGGAGGCGCTTACTTCTGGGCTTTCCGGTCACGGCTTTAGTATTTGAAACGAAAACGGGCGCCGATTGGATTTTTCAAATGCTAAGCGTTGTGCCCCCATCTAAAATCTTAAATCATGTAATCTTAAATCTTAAATCAAATAAGCCACGCCAGGGGGGGATGAACACCTGAAACTCAATTTTTAATTATCACCCGCATCCCACCACCACCCGTCTCCGCGTGCATTTCCTTGGTCTTCTCTTCCACAATTTTGTCGTATTCTTTACGCGTCACCGATTTTCCTTTCGACGGAATTTCCATCTTCTTTTCGTCCGGTTTGCCCATCGTGATTTTGCTGGCTACGTAGGTGCGGTCGCCGTTGTCCATGCTGACTTCGAGGATCATGCCGGGCAGGTCCGCGTATTGGGCCGGACCGAAGGGCAGTTGAATTTGGGGACAAAACCACGCAACCACTTGTTTTGCAGTATCTTGCAACAGGGCTTTGCGGCAGTTGTAGCCCAGGATTTGCTTTTGTTCATCGGTGAGTTTCCAGCGTTTTGGCTCCGGTTTTTCTTTGATTAAAAAAGAGCGGCCAAAAAACTCCTTGCTTTCAATGAGCAGGTCTTTGTCGAGGTCGCGGTACACCCGGTTGTCGGGGTGCTGCATCACGATTTTCATGTCCATGCCGCCGCTTTGGTGTTCGATTTCCTTGTCGTCCGATACTTCGTCGGCGTCGCGGTAAAGGCTGGCGTTTTCGGTGAAATAAAGCGCCGATTCGAATTTCTGTTCGGTTGGCATCATTTTCCGCATTTCATCGCCTTCCGGACCTTCGGGCAATTGGATTTTCAGTTTCAAGGCTTCGGTAAAAATGATGGTACCAGCGTTGTTTTGAGCGCACAGGAACAAAGGCGCAGCCGACAGGAACAGGGCAAAAAGTTGTTTCATATTTTTAAATCTAAACTTGGTGAAAGAATGTGTTTTTGTTTCGTTGGGGCAAAGGTAGATGGCCCGTTTGTGCAAGCCGGTTAATCAACCTTGATGTAAGGTTAATTAAGGTTAATGCCTGATACACAATTAACTGTGAAGCCATACCTTTGAAGTATGATACGATTTCCCAACCGGCAACGACTCGCAATTTTCCTCATGGCACTGAGCCTGGGGTTGCTGCTGTTGTTCCTGTTTTTGTTTTTAAAAAAGGCTTATTCAGATGAACTGGAGGCCCTTAAACGGGAAACCAGCTTGCTGTTTGTCAATTCCATTCAAGGCATCCAGGGGGAGGCGTTTGATAAATTGATCGTGCATAAAATGGAAGGTTTGCCCGACAGCACAATCCGGATGAAATGGCAGGCTTCGGTCGGAAAACAGCACGATTCGCGGAAAGTCATCAGCTCATTTCGGCAGGAAGAACGCATTTTTAGAACCCAGGGCGACAGCAGTTTCAAGATCATTTTGCGCAATGAAAAAGCCCCGACCGCCAACCCCGACATCAAGGGCGCCTTGTCGGTGATTATTTCGATGGACGATCAAAAAATGCGGGATGATTCGGTTTGTTTGCCCGGTTTGGAGCAGCAAAAGGTGTTGCCGCTGCTGGAAAATAACTTTAATGCGGCCATTGCGCGCGCCGCGTTGCCGGTTCATTTTCAAATTCAGCGCATGGACGCGGATAGCGCGGCCAAAACCAAAGGTTTCCTCACAGGCACTTATACCGACATCGTTTCCGGCGAACAATTCGGTTTGTTACTCTCTGATTATCAGCACTATATATGGAAACAGATGGTTCCCCAAACCCTGTTTGCCTGCTTCCTGTTTGCCATCGTGACGCTCGCATTTTTGTTTATTTTTCAAACAATGCGGCAACAACAACGCCTGGCGGAACAGAAAAACGATTTCATCCGCAACGTCACGCACGAACTGAAAACGCCCATTGCCACGGTCAGCGTAGCCATTGAGGCGCTGCAAAATTTTGACGCCCTGCAAAATCCCGCGCGCACGCAGGAGTACCTCGATATTTCCCGCATGGAACTCTCGCGCCTGTCGCTGCTGGTGGATAAGGTGCTGCGGATGTCGCTGTTTGAAAAAGGCGAACCGGAGTTGAAATTAGAACCTGTGGACCTGAAAAAATTGATTGAGGAAATCCTGGCTTCCATGAAACTGCAGTTTGAAAAATACGGTGCAAAAGTAGGTTTCAGCACCTCCGGCGCCGATTTTTCCTTAGAAGGCGACCGCCTGCATTTGGCCAGCGTGGTGTATAATTTGCTGGATAACGCCTTGAAATACAGTCCGATACACCCGGATATTTCGCTCAAATTAGAACAGCAGGAGCACCAGTTGACTTTTCAAGTGCAAGATCAGGGCCAGGGCATCCCTGCGGCTTACTTAGAAAAGATTTTTGAAAAATTCTTCCGCGTGCCTTCCGGCGACGTACACAATGTAAAAGGCCACGGCTTGGGACTGAGTTATGTGGCGGGCGTGGTACACCAGCACCGGGGCGCCATCCGGGTGGAAAGCCGCGAGGGCGCCGGCGCATGTTTTACGATTACCTTACCGAAATGAGCAAAACCAGAATTTTATACGTCGAAGATGAGCCGTTTTTAAGCAAAATCGTAAGAGAAAGCCTTGAAAGTCGCGGTTTTGACATTCGTTTGGAAGAAGACGGCAACTTAGTGATCGGCGCGCTGGAGGCTTTCAAACCCGAAGTTTGTGTGCTGGATGTGATGCTGCCCAATCGCGACGGGTTTTCGCTCGGCGCCGAAATCAGGCAGCGATACCCGGCGCTCCCGATCATTTTCCTGACGGCCAAAAACCAGACCGCCGATGTGTTGCAGGGCTTTGAAGCGGGCGGAAACGACTATATCCGCAAGCCCTTCAGCATGGAGGAACTGATTGCGCGCATCCATAATTTGTTGCTGCTCACCAAGGGGATGCCCGCGCCCATCACTTTGCCCGCAGAATACAGCGCGCTCGGCCGCTACCAGTTTTACCCGCTCCGCCAGGAACTGGTCATCGACGGACAGGCTCGGCAATTGTCGCACCGGGAGTCGCAACTGCTGGGGATTCTGGCGGCCCGGCCCAACGAACCGGTGCCCCGCAAGGAGATCCTCGACCAGATCTGGGGCAACGATTCCTTTTTTAATTCGCGCAACTTAGACGTGTACATCACGCGCCTGCGCGAGTTTTTGAAAGAGGACAGCGGGGTTCAGATTTTGACGTTGAAGGGGGTGGGGTATCGGTTGGTGTGTTGTTGAGGGGGACCA
>JBAXTB010000333.1:0-6437 GCA_037130425.1 Bacteroidota bacterium | reverse complement strand
CCTCTTCCTCTTTTTATCGAGTTCATTGCAAGCGCAATCCTCTTTTTGGAAACAACTCCCCGGCCCTGAAGGTGCGAGCGTCACTTGTACGGCACAAGTTGGAACCGATTGGTTTATCGGAACCGGCAGCGGCGTTTTTAAAAGCACCGATCAGGGCGATCATTGGGCTTCTCTTGATTGGGTACCCCAAACGCAATCTGTTGTGGGGATGGATATGCGGCCGGGCGAAATGCTGATCGCAACCAGCAGCCCCGATTTTAGCTCTTTTGATTATCAATACGAGCAAATTTTCCTATTGTATCGAAGTACGGATGAAGGGCAAAACTGGTCGGTGGATACAATCAAAATAGATCAATTCAGTTCTCCTTATTTGAGTCAAATTTTTCGCCACCGCGATTACATTTACGCGGTTACTTCCAATGCCATGTTGCGCAGCGCCGATAACGGACATAGTTGGGCGAATGCAACGACCAATAATATTTATATTGAAACCGTGCAGCACAATGACAGCTTAGTCCTGATTAATACGTCATTTGACGGCCCTTATTATTCAAAAGACGGCGGAGATAGCTGGCAGACTTTGGCGCCTCCGCCCACTGGTTTTTTTGCAAATTCAACCATTTTAGGCAAAGGATACACCTTTATTGTAGCGGCAAATTATGAAAACACCTATAGATCCACCAATTTCGGGACGAGTTGGCAAAGCCTGGGAACGCCATTTGGAAATAACGAAATCGCGGTCGGAAAGGTTTTGGCTGATGGAAACATTACGGCCTTTGTGAATTATCCTAATGGCGATGAAATGATGTACACTTCTGCGAACAACGGGCAAAGCTGGAAGAAATACAGCGGCAGCCCGGTCTCGATGGCGCTTGATGTGATTCATAGTGGGAGCGTGTACGGAGTCGCAACCACCAACGGATTCTATAAAAATTATGCGACCGGCAATTTTTTAAATCCGTCGAATACCGGGATTGGCGCCTCGAACATAAAGACCATGCGCTTTTATGGCGATCAGTTTTTAGTGGGCAATTCCGATGGACTTTGGCGTTCATTTGATTCAGGCGCGAATTGGTTTAGTGCTTTTCCGCAATCCCAATTGGCCGGAACGATAGATATTGAGGCCAGCGGCGACACGCTTTGCGCGCTGACTGCTAATAATTTCTACTATTCAACGGATGCGGGAGATTCCTGGACTGCACCAAATACGGATGCTTTTGGTCCGTTTTTCCCTTTTGATGCGGAACAATTGATGATTGATGGAGGAAAGGTTGTGGTGTCGGGTGAAGATCTTAACCTGTCTTCTGATTTTGGCATTTCATGGAGTGCATTCTCTGACTATCCTCGTTCAAGCGGCCTGATAAATGTAGACGGAACTTATTTTGCCTTGGCGTATTGGGATGGCATCATAAAGTCGGAGGATAAAGGCGCTTCCTGGCACTTGAATTATAGCAATATTCTCGGATCAGGAAAAATGTTCTATTTTAAAAATACCATTTTTGCAGCAACTGACAACAAATTATTGTATTCCAAGGATTTAGGACAAACCTGGGCCCCAGCATTGGGTATTCCGGTTTATAATCAGTACAACTATTCTTTACCGGTTCATGCGATGGTGGCCAATGATACCGCTATTTTTGCCGCTGTGGACTATGCGGGCGTTTACCAAAGTAAAGACGAGGGCCTCACGTGGACGCCTTTTTCTACCGCACTGCCCAACCCGCGTTTCAATGATATGTTATTGAAAAACAACGTATTATATGTAGCTTGTACCGAGGGCGGGATTTGGTATCATGAACTGCTTCCGGTGGCTACGCACGCGCCCGCGCAGGCGCAGTCATTGCGCATTTCGCCCAATCCAGTACGCGACGGAGATGTTCAACTTTCATGGAATGAACCATCTTCAGAACCCATGACAATTCGGGTTTTTGATGCTTTGGGTCGCTGTGTACTGACACAAACGACCCAAAGCAACGAAGGACAGTTACGGATACCGGTTGCAGGTTTGAAAGCAGGCGCCTATCGGGTATCGGCTTATAGCACGGACAAAATCTGGGCCGGTACTTTTATCCGGATTTAATTGCCCCTTAGTATAACAGATTTGGTTGCCCAGCCTCCATTCCACCGCACCGATAATTGGTAAATTCCAGATGATTGCGCGGGTGTTTCAACCACAAACGGAGTCTGGGCAGCCTGTCCTTCGCGGACTAATTTTCCTTGAATATCAAATAGTTGCCATTTAATCGGGCCGCTAACTGTTTTGCCGGGAAGCGCAACATTAATGAACGAACGGGCCGGGTTGGGCCAAATTATAAGTTCCGGTTTTCGTGGCGTTGTTGCGATTTGGGTTCCAAGTGTGCCGTCGGCATTCGCCATTAAAAGCACGCCGCCCAGGTTGTACAAATAATTGTTCGTTTGCGTTTGGGAGGTTGCCAATATGGTTCCATTATCCAACAAATGGACGTATTGACCAGCATTGGTTGTGTTGACATCATATTGTTTCCACCAAAGCAAATTGCCGTCTGGATCGGCCGCCGCAAGCAGCATATTGGAATAAACGGAGGATGTGTCCGCATAAAGTTCTCCGGTAAATACACATCCGCCATCGGGTGTAATTGCTAAGCCGCCGGGGTAGACTAATACGCCGATTTGCAATGTTTTGCGCCAAAGTAAAGCGCCCATGGAATCATATCTGGAAAGTACCGGCCAGTAAACATAGTTGCTGTCAGCATCGTAAAAGGAATCATAATTAAGGCTTAAAAATCCATGATCGGGCGTCATTGCAAATGCACCCAAACCGTTTGGCGTATTATCAGTGTATGGATTATCTACCACCCACTCCGTATTGCCTTCAGGGTCAACTTTTTGCCAACGCGTGCTCAAGGGCCAGTCGGATTGGTTGTCGCCAGCCATCAGATAACCGCCGTCAGCCGTTTGTATCACGCCATTGGGTGTAAAAGCCACCCCGGCAATCAGGTAATTTTGAAACCAGATTGTTTGTCCGCTCGGATCTACTTTTAATAAAAAGTTGTCCATGCTGCTCACCGAACCGTTTGTCAGGCTACCGGTAATTACAAAATTGCCGTCGCTGCTTCGGATCATACCAAGGGCGTTGCCGCCTTTCCCTGAGTCGCCGGTACCAGGTTTTTCGCGTCGAAACCAAAGCACTTTTCCATTCGCATCAATGCGTACAATCGGTAAGTAACTGTCGTTTGTGTAGTTGCCCGGAATGGCAGGATCGTCCTGATAACCGGTGGCGACAATACCTCCTTCGCCATCTGAAACCGCATAATTAAATACTTCCCCGCCATCAAAGTCGTACACTTTTTGCCATAAAGCCCGTCCATTCGCATCGGTTTTTACGAGTACAAGGTCATAATCCGTTGCATAAGAATACGTTGTCATAAGTAAGAACATGGTTCCATCCGGGTTTTTAACCACGTCTTCGCAAAAATCAAAACCGCTGCTGCCGGGGAAAACCGTCAAACCATGTTGATCTGAATAAGGCGAAGGCTTGACTGTCAGCCAAAAACTTTCTTGTGCTGTAAAATGATACGCCAAACGGGCATCTGTTGAGGCTGCGTCATCAAAATAAATCTGGGCGTTGTTCACAATGCGCGCACCGGTTTCGTAGGCATCTGGCCCAAAGTCCGCTTTAAATCGCAGGTAGCCCCAACATCCCAAGGAATCCTGGCTTTCAGCAGGCAGGTTGATTTGGGAAAACAAAATATCAAATACGCCCGCGCCAACATTTCGAACCGAATATGCGTGACTGGCAGCCGTAACCTTAAATGTAGCGGCATTCAGGATTGACGAAAGCGTAACCCTTACCCGAACCTGTTGTGCTGCGTTAGGTAATGTATTGTGGAACTTAACGATATATTCCGGCTTGGCGTCAAATGGAATAAGGTGATAATAGCCATAGCCTTTCGGCACGCTTGCGATACGGTCAGGCATTTTGATCCGCGTGTTTTCTACGCAGGCATACGATTTATTGGGGTCGCGGCCGTTGTGCTCAAACATGTCGAGAAAGCCGGTGCTTGCCAATCCATTGTCGGTCAATCCGCAGCCTTCCAAGCCCGCTACTGGTCGGTCAAGTCCCGGATGTCCATAGGGTTGCTGGGCAGAGAACCAAACGGATCGGCCGTTGGCGGGATAATCCAGCGTCCATTGCTGGCCTGCGTTTAATCGGATAGCGCCGGTTTTCATTTTCCAGCCGTCGGCAATGATTTCATAGTCAACGGAATCCGTCATGTCGCCCGATCCTGTATTTGAAACCGTAAACTTGACGGTGCCGCTGCTACAATCGGCCGTTGTTTTAAGGCTTGCGCCCGACCAGTTCGCACCAGCAGGCGCGAGCGCGCAGGCAGGTAAAGGCGATGCTTCCACTTCCACGCAATGTGTTTGACCTATTTCAGCATTGCAGGAAAGTTTAGTTTTGATGGAAAATCGTTTTGCCGAAAGTTCGGGCAAGTTTCCAAGTTCAAAAACGTATTTTCCGTTGGAAAGACTATGCGGCAAACTCGCATCTTCAAAGCTCAGCCAAGGGTCGAGCGTTACCGATACTTTTACATCATTTGCCTCAATTGTTCCAGTGTTTTGACATTCAACATAATATATATTTGATTCACAACGTACCAAATCGGGTGCTGTAATGGAAACCGTCGGGATTGCGCAATTTATAATGGTCGTGACCAATAGGTCAACATTCGTAACGCCGCTGCCCGCATCTATTGTAACCGACTGGGGCGGAAAACAGGGCGACCACACACTGGAAGGTGTGATGACTTGAACCTTGTAGGCGCCGTCGGGCACGGGCTGTCGCGCATACCCGTCGGCATCTGTGGTTAAAACATAATACGTGCTGTCGCCTGTTACCCTAATTTGCCATCCTTCAAGGGCGGGTTCGCCAGCGTCTGTCACACAATTCTGGTTGAGGTCCCGTTTAAGTGAAATGGAAATGGCGCCCCGGTCGCGGTAGCCGTTAGGATCGAGGCCCGCTAAGTAGCCAGTTGATATGGTGTTGTTATTTTTTATCTGCCCGGCAATGATGCAAGTGCCGTCAGGGCGCGTTGCTATACCCGTCAGGGCGTTTTCTCCAGGGTTTAAATAGGCCCGAGACCAGATTTCGGTTCCGCCGGAGGTAGTTTTAATCAATTGAAAATGCCGATCGTATTGCGGCCCGGCCCGGTTGCCGCCGAGGAAAAGGTTGCCTGCATTGTCCTGGCTGAGCGCGAATATGCTCATTTTGTCTTCGGAAGCGCCGAAGTGTTTTTCCCAAATTTTTTCACCTGTTGGCGTATAGCGCAACAAAACCGCTTGGCCGCTGCTGCTTCCATCAGCAATCAGCACATCACCGTTGGATGCCTGAACAGCGCCCAATGGTCCTAATTCAAATGAAGAAAGTTCCTGGTTGTAATTTTCGGTATCAAAGGATTTCATCCAAACCTGGTCGCCATTTGATTGTGCATTCAGGATAAAAACGCCCATAAATCCTGCGCCGGTCACTTCGCCGCGTCCGGCGGCAAAAAAACTGCCATCGGGTTGCGGCAAAATGCGCATCAGATGGCCGTTAAAATTAAAGGCGGGGTAATTGTGTTGCCAAAGGATATTGCCGCTTGCATTGAGTCGGTATACGGTAGCCTGTTTGTTGCTGCCGTCAATGCCCCCTATAAGCCATTGTCCGTCAGGGGTTTGTGCTGCGGAATATATTTTTCCGCCAAATGTTTTTGCCCATACGGGACTGCCGTTCGGGGCCGCTTTCATCACAAAGCCGCCATCAGAAAATGGAAAGCTGCCATAAGAGCCGGTTATGATAAATCCCCCATCGGAGCCTTGGGTTACGGAAAACCCGCGCGCGTTGTCGCCTGCGGGCGCGTAGGTTTTTTCCCAAATTAGTTGGCCTACGCTGTTGTATTTCGCAAGCCAAACTTTCATTTGTTCCAAATCAGCGCCTTGTGCGCCAACGGTGACATAATTACCGTCGGTGGTCGGAATCATTCCGTACATAAGGCTTTGTGGTGGGGTAATGGTTTCAAAAACCTGAGCGGTTAAAGGCACGGCCGGAATAATCCATGCGAGTAAAAGAAAGATACGCATCATCGTTAGATATTTTGGTGAACATAAAATATGCTGGATCAGTAGATTAAAGGAAGGGTTGGGTAAACGCTTCTGAATATGAAATCAAAAAGTAAGGGTGTGTAGTTGTAATGAATTTGTTTTTTGCGCCTTCATACAAAGTTAAAAAAACAAAAATGCGGGCGTTTTGCCTTGGAATAAGTATTGTGCAAAAATACGGAAATTTGGGGTGGATGCAAGTGGGGGATGGTGTCAAATATCCGAAAAATCTTGGTTTGTGTAGTTGCCTCCGTAAACTCCGGCGTGACAAGCGTTGGGCTGGGTATTTTAGAAATGGATTGAGATTGGGAGCTATATGA
>JBAXTB010000332.1:0-6439 GCA_037130425.1 Bacteroidota bacterium | reverse complement strand
CAGGGAATACAAATTACTAAACCCTTCGGTGCTGAAAAGTTCTTCGTGGTAAAGATTGCCGTCGGGTTTGCGGAATTGCGTGTGGCGTTTGGGCGGAATTTGGCCCAGTGTGTAATAGTGCATGGACAATATCGTTAGGAGTTGCAAAGATAGGTTTTCACAACCTAAAAATGCACTCCATCAAGCGCCACTTTTCTCCGGGCGCCGAACCCGGAAGTGCCTGCTGGTAGCGCCACATGAGCGTTTCCCATTCCTGCACTTTCGGGTTGGCGGCGTCGGTTGCTGCTTTTTGTTCGAATGTAAAGCCCTCGGCGGCTTCTAAAATCATAAACAGACGGTTTTCGACCCGGTAAATCTCCAGGTTTTCGATGCCGGAACCGCGTATGCTTTCCAGAATTTCAGGCCAAACCGCCGTATGATAACGCTCGTATTCGGCCATTAAAACCGGATCGTTTTTCAGATCGAGGGCTAAACAATATCGTTTCATTTTCAATTACATAATGCGTGTGCCTTCCTCAATCGAGGCGCCTTTTTTCACCACCACCACGCCGTCGCGGATGCAGTAGTTCGGCGTATCGATATCTTCCAAATGATCGCCGCCTTTGATGACCACGTTATTGCCAACGCGGCAGTCTTTGTCCAAAATGGCGTGTTCAATATGGCAATAATGACCAACGCCCATTGGGATCTGGTCTGGGTTATTGGCAATATCATCTAAGGTTTGATAGAAATCATTACCCATCACAATGGTGTCTTTAATCACCGTGTTTTCACCGATTCTGGAACGAATTCCAATGATAGAGCCTTCTATCAGACGGGCATGTATGATCGAACCTTCTGCGATCAAAGCGCGGTTGACCTGTGTGCCACCATAAAACTTCGCAGGCGGGAGCATACGCCCGCGTGTGTAAACCGGGTGTCTGCTGTTGAACAGGTTAAAGGCGGGGATATGATCGGTGAGTTCAATATTGGCTTCAAAGAAGGAACGGATGGTACCAATGTCCGTCCAGTATCCTTCATATTGATACGCCACGACTTTGCGACCTTCCTCAATGGCGGTTGGAATGATTTCTTTGCCAAAATCGGTTGCCTCCGGGTATTTGTCAAATAAGTCGTTGAGCGCCTTCCTGTTGAATATGTAAATACCCATGGATGCCAGGTAGTTTTTACCCTGTTTTTTATTGGCGGCGCTCACTTCGCTTGCCCAGGCAGGCAATTCGTCCGCATTTGGTTTTTCAATAAAACGCGGAATATAACCATCGTTATCCACTTTCAAAATACCGAATCCCGTGGCGTCCCGCTCATTAACAGGCAGGCTCGCAATGGAAATATCAGCCCCCATCGCAATGTGGTGTTTCACCATTTCCTCAAAATCCATCTGATACAATTGGTCGCCAGACAATATTAATACATGGTCAAAATCCTGGCGCTCATAGTGTTGACGGCTTTGGCGTACCGCATCGGCAGTGCCCTGGAACCATTCTTTGTTGCCGGGGGTTTGTTCGGCCGCAAGGATGTCGACAAATCCTTTGGTAAAATGGTCGAAATTGTAGGAATTTTTAATGTGGGCATTCAAAGACGCAGAGTTGTACTGGGTCAGTACGAACATGCGTTTTACCCCTGAGTTGATGCAGTTTGAAATGGGGATGTCGATCAGACGGTATTTGCCGCCGATTGGTACGGCCGGTTTTGAGCGCTTTTCAGTAAGCGGATACAATCGGGAACCGGCGCCGCCGCCGAGGATAAGACATATCATTTTTATCATATTTGTTTCAATCCGCAAGTTAAGCGGGTGCTTGGTGAATGTATTTATCGTATGTCGTTTTTTTGTTGTTATTTTTTGCTTTTAGGCGGGGTTTTCCTGGTCTTTTTGACCGGTTCGTCCGCTTTGGCTTCTATTTTGGGCGCCTTTTTGCTCCTGGGTTTCGCCGGCGTTGCGGGAATCTCTACCGTTTCCGGTTTTTCCGGCTCAACAGCTTGTTCTACTTCAGGTTCAGCAGGCGGAATCGGAGGGCCAACCTGAGCGCCGATTTTGCGGTACACATTCAAATAACTGTCTACCGTATGTTCCCAGGAAAAGTCGACAGCGGCAATTTTTTCACGCAGCCAAACCACCGTGGAAGGGTCGTTGTGGTACATTGAAACAGCGCGGTAAACGGCGTTGTACGCGTCCTCAATAGAAAAATGATCAAATCGAATGCCGCGGCCTTCTCCATTTGGCATACCAATATCTGGAACCGTATCTTTTAATCCGCCGACGGAGCGCACGATCGGAATGGTTCCGTAGCGCATGGCATACATTTGGTTCAATCCGCAAGGTTCCACGCGCGAGGGCATAATCAGGAAGTCGCTACCGGCATATATTTGATGCGCCAGTGCTTCATTGTAATCAATCACAGCATTGAATCGGCCAGGATATTCATAGGCCATGCGTTTGAACTCGTTTTGGGTCCAGGCTTCCCCGGTACCAAGAACGAGGAACGATGCCCGGCCGCCGCTGTGGATAAAGCGTTTATAAGTGTCTGGCAATAAATCGGCGCCTTTTTCGCCCACTATACGGCCAATAAAACTAATAATCGGCTGGTCTTCCGGGAATCCAAACCACGCGCAGAGGGCTTGTTTATTTTTCTGTTTAAAGGCTTGAATACCTGATTCGTCGAGTCGGTGCTGCAACATCGGGTCGCTTGCCGGATCCCACACAGCGGCGTCAATGCCGTTGACAATGCCGAATTCCTTTCGCCATTCCTGCTGCATCAGGGGTTCCAAACCAAGACTGCTTTGGTGTAGTTCATATAAATAGGACTGCGAAACGGTGGTAACGGCCCAGGCGCTTTTAATCGCTGCGGCCATTGGATTCACGGCGCCGTTCCATTCGAGTATCCAGCGGGCGCCGCTTTCATAAGGCGGTAACAAATGCGCGTTTTTCCAACTGAATGCGCCCTGGTATTGACCGTTATGAATGGTAAACACGGTGGGAATCGGCGCAAGTTGCTGATAATTAGGACAGTATTTCACCATCCAAGGGATCAGCGCCGTATGGTGGTCGTGGCAATGAAGTACCCTCGGACGATCGTGCCAGGGAAAGGAAAGCAGCCATTCCAATACGCATTGCTGGAAACTAACAGCCCGCTCTACTTCATCGCCGTAAGCGCTCCCGCTCGGATCGTTGTAAATGCCGGGTCGGTCGAACAAGCCTGGAATATCAACCACAAAGAGCGGATAACCAAGTGTGTTGCCCGCCTGTTGTTGTACCCGAAAAGTACGCTGCCGCCAATCCATCCAATACGTACCCTGATAAACGGTGACCCATTCCTGGTTCCGAATCCATTTGAGGTCGTATTTAGGAATCACAGCTGCGCTCAGTACCCCATCTGCGCAAAGGTATTTAGGCAGCGAGCCAACAACGTCGCCAAGCCCCCCTGTTTTTGCTGCCGGATAGCATTCCGCTGAAATATGTAAAACCTGTATCATAGGTAAAGTTGTGGGTTTTATCTGCTTTAAAATGCGCCATTCCCGGCAACTGACGGCAATGTCTGTTTTTCAGGGGAAAAATACGCACAAAGCAAGATGCTTTTGCAAACGTTTGACCGTAAAAATTTTAAATTTTTTCAAAATGAAGAATATTTCCCCGAATCAGATTTTTGTTAGCAAAAATTTTTTCAAATGCCAAATAATACACTTCATTTGAAATAGTTTTTGAATCTTCGCCACAAAAAAATTGTGTTTATGCATCAGAAAGTTTCACGCCGCCGTTTCGTACAAGTAGCCGCAGTGGCCGGCAGCGCCCTGAGCCTTGGTCAAGGCTTGCGTTCTATTTTAGCTCCAACAGCCATCAGTCCAGGTCTTCAACTTTACAGTGTACGAGATGCTTTGGCAAAAGACCCGGCAGGCGTGGTAAAATCGCTGGCCGCCATGGGTTATCGCAAGGTAGAAGGTTACGGCATGGATACCGGCAAAATGTTTGGGTTGTCGGTGGCTGATTTTATTAAAATTTTGAAAGATAATGGGATGAAAATGCCGTCTACCCATTGCAAATTTACCCTTGCCGATTATGATCCTGCTACAAAGTCCTTATCGGATAAATCAAAAAAAACAATTGATCTGGCTATTTCTCAAGGCGTTAAATATGTAATAAACCCATGGTTGGACGAAAAGGAGCGTGGTCAGATCGATCAGTTGATTCCGGTTTACCGCGCAGCAGCAGAATACGCCAAAAAAGCGGGTGGCAAATTTGCGTACCACAACCACGATTTTGAATTCACGAAAAAAGGGCCAGACGGGCGCTTGTTGATTGAGTGGGTTTTGCATGAACTCGATCCGGCATTGGTTGACATGGAAATGGATCTGTATTGGGTGGTATTTGCCGGTTATAACCCAGTTGACTGGTTTGAACGCTATCCGGGCCGTTGGAAACTTTGTCATGTGAAAGACCTGGCCGCCACGCCGGCGCGCGAAACCATCGAAGTAGGGGAGGGCACGATTGATTTTAATGCAATTTTTAAACACCGTAAGCAAGCGGGGTTGGAACATTTCATCATTGAACTGGAGCATTACCGCACCAATTCCGTGGATGGCGTTAATTTATGCCTGAAAAACTTCCGCAAACTTCGTTTTGGGTAAATAAAAAGATTTTAGTCAAATATTTACCAAAATTCTCTAAAAAATGTTGTCCTTTGCGGCCACTTTATCGCTTGCACGCTTTAAAACCATAAGTTAGATATTCATTATTTGACTTACAATACCTGGAAAACCTAATGATCCTGTCTATACCCAGCGCTTGGTTACAAATATATAAATTGATGTGTTATGGCTGATGTTCAGCAAAAATTGACCCGTATCGGGGTTTTTTACGACGGTAACTATTTCCTTCATGTTAGCAATTACTACGCTTATCACCATGAACGCCGCAGTCGATTGAGCATTGCCGGCTTGCATGAGTTTGTGCGTCAGCGTATTGCGGATGAAGAAACGAAGGACTTTCATCTGTGTCAAATTGTGGATGCGCACTACTTTCGCGGGCGTTTGAGCGCACAGGAAGCAAGTGCAGAAGGAAATCGCTTGTTTTATGACCGTTTGTTCGACGATATTCTGATGATGGAGGGCGTTACAACCCACTATTTGCCGGTTCGCACGGTAGCAGGTTATCGGCAGGAGCGCGGCATTGATGTGTGGATGGCCCTTGAAGCATTCGAATTGACATTGCATAAGCAGTTCGACGTCGTGGTTTTGATCGCTTCTGACAGTGATTTTGTGCCTTTGGTACGCAAATTGCATACACTTGGCGTGCGCGTGATGGTTGTCACTTGGGATTACGAATACTATGATGAAGAAGGTCGGCGCCGCAGCACGGTTACGTCTTCCTATTTATGGGATGAAGTAACCTATCCGGTGGCAATGCACAGTATTATCGACGATCCAAATGATGATGTATTCCCGGTGAATCGTTTGTTCGTGGAGCGCAAAAAAGTGGTGCTTCCAGAAGGGCCGCCAGAACCGGTGGAAGAGGGCGATGTAAAACTCAGTACGATTTTTAGCCTGAAAGATGGTTACGGATTCATAAGTTATCCGCAAACCAACAACCTTTTCTTCCATTTTTCGTTTTTGGTGGATACCGATTTCAACGATCTGCGCGAAGGCGATACGGTTGAGTTTACGATGAGTAAAAACGACCGCGGAGAGCCGATCGGTAAAAACGTTCGGTTGATTAAGCAAGAATGATTTCAATATTCTGGTTTCGACGCGATTTGCGCTTAGAAGATAATGCCGGGCTTTTTCATGCACTGAAAGGCCCGGCATCTGTTTTACCGCTCTTTATTTTTGATCGGGATATCTTAGATGAACTTTCCGACAAACGCGATGCGCGGGTAGGTTTTATCCACGCAACGGTGCTGGCGCTCAAACAACGCTTAGAAGCCCAAGGCAGCAGCCTTATCATTCGGTACAGTAAACCCGAAGATGTTTGGGCCGAACTCCTGCAAACGTATCAAATTGAGGCCGTTTATACCAACCGCGACTACGAGCCTTATGCCCTGCAACGCGATGAGGCGGTTCAAAAACTGCTTGGGGACATTCCGTTCCACACGTTTAAAGACCATGTCATTTTTGAAAAAGGGGAGGTGGTTAAGGACGACGGCTTGCCTTACACGGTTTTTACGCCTTACAGCAAACGCTGGCTCGCCAAATTGGATTCCAAAACCATGACGGTTCCGGATGCCGATGGCAATCCTGAAACGATTTCGTTTTACCTGGCCTCTTACCCGACGGAGCGTTATTTTGATCGTTTTCATCAAACGGCCCCGTTGCCCAATATTTCGTTGTCGGATATGGGCTTCGAGTCTTCCGATATTCCGATTCCGGCGCCTTCCGTGGCGCGCAAGCTGATCCGTCATTATTCGGAAACCCGCGATTTTCCCGCCCAATCAGGCACCTCCCGCCTGGG
>JBAXTB010000331.1:0-6452 GCA_037130425.1 Bacteroidota bacterium | reverse complement strand
CCGTAATAATTTTCACCTCCACACCAATATCAGCCAATTGCCGGATCACTTCGCCCGCGCCTGGTTTCGGCGGGTCCAAAAACGCTACAAAACCTTGTAATTCAAGCCCTTGTTCATCCTGTTTTGTGCAGACCGTTTGATCTTGCGGCAATAGTTTGCTCGCAAGCGCCAACACCCGGAACCCTTCTTTATTAATGCCGTTGCACAATTCCAGACAACGCGCAATTTCAGCCGCATCGCTTTTGATGATCTTAAAAATTTCCTCGGGCGCGCCTTTGCAGAGCAAGATGTTTTCACCATCCGGGTTGCGCAAGGCCACACTCTCTCTTTTTCTTGAGAAGTCGAAGGGAACTTCGTCCACCTTCGCCCAACCGTCGGGTTTAAAATTGGCATGGCGCAAAATGGCCGCGTCCAAAGGATCAGGTACGCCATTTTGGAAAAAACTATTGAAATAAGTCAGTTCGAATACTTTATCCGAATCCTCCCCATTTATGTCCAAATGTTTGACTAAATGAATTTCCCCTTCCGTCAGCGTGCCGGTTTTATCGGTACAAAGCACTTCCATACTGCCGAAATTGGGAATTGCGGCTAATTTTTTTACGATTACCCCCTTTTTTGCCATTTTCACCGAGCCTTTGGCCATCGTAACCGACATAATCATGGGCAGCATTTCCGGAGTAAGGCCGACCGCCACTGCCACCGCAAAGAGGAAACTTTCAAGGAAATTGTGTTTTAAAATGGAATTTGCCAGGAAAATAAACAACACCAGCACGATGGTGACACGCAAAATCAGGTTTCCAAATGCCTGAATACCCTTGCTGAAATCCGTTTGCTCCGGCTCGCGCACCAAAGAGGCCGCTATTTTTCCAAACTGGGTTGTGCGGCCGGTTTCAAGCACCAGCACCTTTGCAGTGCCGGATACCACGCTCGAACCCATAAAAACCATGTTTCCCCAATCTGAAATATTGATTGCACCCGGCGGCGGCACATTCGTTGATTTTTCCACCGGATACGACTCGCCGGTTAGGGAAGCCTGGTTGATGTGCAGGTCATTGGACGAAATGATGCGCCCGTCAGCCGACACGATATTTCCAGGGCCGAGCATTAAAATATCGCCGGGAACCAAAGTTTCAGGGTCAATATCTGCCAATTTACCCTCGCGCATGACCTGTGCGCGGGTTTTCACTTCATTTTTCAAGCGTTCTGCCGCATTGCGGGCATCGCGTTCCTGCCAATAATCGGTGATGATGCTCAGCATAACGATCCCGAAAATGATGCCGCCGCTGATTTGTTCGCCAAGCGCCATCGAGATCGCGCCGGCCGCCAGCAACGTAAGCACCAAGGGATTTTTTAATAGGGCCAAAAACTCCCTGATTCTGCCCAAACTGCGATCCGATTGAATGGTATTTGGCCCGTGTAATTTAAGCAGCGCTTCTACCGCTGATTCATTCAATCCCTTATCGGCGTCGGTTTCTAATTGGCCGATCAAATCATTGATCGGCTGGCGGATGTAATCTTTTTTTTCCATATTATCGGTTAGTTCCGAACAAACACTTCAACATTCGAAGACCTGCAAGTTAGGCTTTTTTAAGGGCATTTTCTTGTTTATACGATTAGAATTCCCCCTTTGCGATCATAAACTTTAAATAGCCGAATAGGCAAAAATTCGGATTGGATAAGTTGTTGCTGAAAAAGCGCGCACTTTATATCTTTACCCCCTATGGAACTACGGCAACTTACAAATACCAAATTAGAAAAGGCGGGCGTCACGCTTGACATGGATGATTTTGACCGCAAAGAGTTCGCCAAAACCAAAGGCGCAGTGTTCGTTTGCAACCAATTACTACCCGGTTTAGACGAATGGATACTCACCCATATTCTGGCGGAATATTTTGAAACGGTGCGGTTGTTGCACCCCTATCATACGGCGACGCCAAAAGACCTGAAACATATCGTAATTCGACCCAAAGGACTAAAAATAACGGAGGGCTTAATCAATATTCGCTTTGCAAAACGCCTGACGAGTTTGGTTGAAAAAGGAGCCGCAGTCGGGCTTTCCATCGACTTTTCTGAAAATCCGTTGAGTCATTTGGGTAAAAACATACTTCGCACCCGCGTAATCCAACAACTGCGCAAAGCCGGACAGCCCATCATCCCCATCCACCTCATGGCCGAACACATGCCGGGCGGCTTATTGCGTAAGGCCATTCCAGGGCTTCCGTTTTCCTTTACCAGCCAACCCGTACGCATACAGGTGCGCGTGGGCAACGTCATCACGCCCGAAGACATCGGTGCATTCAACAAGGGTAGCCAATGGGCAAAATTTTTACAGGCAAAAATATTTTCTTTGGGTTCTCGCTTTGATATTCGGCCTGAACATTTTACCCAACCCAAACCAGAAGGGATGCAAGCTTTGGCCGAGGCGCTCGACCCTGCGTTGCTGTTTGCCGAAATAAACGCCCTGCCGCCGGAATGTAAAATCACCTCCCGCGGCCAGTTTGATGTATACATAGCGCCATTTCAGGCATTGCCCAATGCCATGTTTGAAATCGCACGGCTGCGGGAAATGACTTTCCGGGCCGCCGGCGAGGGCACCGGCAAACCCCGCGACATTGATGAACACGACATGTATTACCTGCAACTCATCATCTGGGATCGCGATCAACAGAAAATTGCAGGCGGTTACCGGCTTGGACAAGGCGATTTGATTTTCAAACAATTTGGCGTTAACGGCTTCTATACCAATAGTTTATTCAAAATTAAACCCGGCTTTTACCCGATTTTGGAACAGGCGCTCGAACTCGGTCGCTCCTACGTGACCCAGGAATACCAAAAACACCGCCTGCCTTTGTTCCTTATGTGGAAAGGTATTTTGTGTTTTTTGCTCGCCAACCCGCAATACCGATATATTTACGGCCCGGTTAGCATTAGCAAAGACTATTCGGATGCCTCCAAAAGCATCATTGTAGAATTTGTGCGCCGCTTTTTTTACGACGAAACCCTGGCTAAGTTGGTGGCGCCGCGCAAACCCTTTCAGGCAAATATCAAATCTGTTAACACAAAAGTGCTGGCAGAAGCCCTGCACGGCGAGTTTGAAGCCCTCGAAAGTTTAATTGAGACCATAGAACCAGCGCATTTCAAGGTGCCGGTGCTGTTTCGGCAATACCTGAAACAAAACGCCAAGTTTATTGCTTTTAATGTGGATCCCAACTTTGCCGATTGTTTAGACGGTTTGATGATTTTGGATATAAAACATTTGCCTGCAAGTACGATTGAGGCGTTGCAACAGGAAAAATAAGTAAGAAAATTACGCCGGAGTAAAAAATAATTAATTATTTGTTTAAAAATTTGATAGAAAACTTAAAACAATTTATATTTGCAGCGATAAGTTGCTATTCAACGGTGTATCGACATCTATCATCTTGTAACCGCCGGTTTTAACCGGCGGGTCAGTAATCCCCCCAATCACATCTAACTTCTTTGCAAAACATCAGCATCTAAGGTCTTGTATATGTGGATGTTCTGCAAAGAAGTTAGATGTGACCGAGGGTAAGGTTAATCTCCCGACTTCAGTCGGGGGGTTACAAGATAATAGATGTATCCAGACCTTGCTTCTTGTGTTTTTTCACTAAATCAATGATTTTGCCCTTGGGGCTATGCCCAACCAACACCATGAAAAAACAACCCGGACATCGCCTCTACAACGTCGCCGACGCCGAACTATACGTCCAGTGCTGCGACGCCATCCGCGCCGCCCAGCGCGACCTTGAGTTTTTCAGCCAATACGGCTATAAGCAAGAGCGCATCAAAGCCTTCATGGCCCAGTGTGAAAAATTTCACCAACTCCCCGACGACGACGAGCTCGTGGGCGACCAGATGATTTGCACGGAGAAGAAAAACCAGGCCGCCGAAAAACTCAAAACCGCCATCCGCTCCGTGATGACCCGCGTGGCCATGAAATTCCATGACCGCACGGGCCGCTACCGCAAATTCGGCACCGCCAAATTAGGCGACATGAGCGATCCGCAACTCCTGTTTTGCGGCCGCCGCGTGGCACGGGTTGCGCGCCAACAGATTGATTTTCTGGCAGATGTGGGCCTCAACGAAAACATCATCACCCGCGTCACCGATGCCTGTTCCGAGTTTGAAAACGCCCTGAACATTCAGCAGGACAAAATCCACGACCGCGATATTTCCGTGGAACGCCGTGTCGAACAAGGCAATATCCTCTACGAAGAACTCATCGTGCTGGCCGACATCGGCAAAGACATCTGGGCCGAACGCGACCGCGCCAAATACGATTTCTACTGCCTCTACGACAGCAACAACGAACAAAAAAAGGCCCGAAAAGCAAAAATGTCGTCAGAAAACTAAGGCGTTTGACGCGCCACGGGCACAAACGCGCTATTTTCACGCCCTAAAAATACCGTTGATGTACGCGCGCATTTCCCTTGCCCTTTTGCTGTTGCTGGCAGCTTGTAAAAACAGTTCCGATCCCGCTTTGCACCCTGTTCAGGAAACGCAAGCGGCCATACCTGCCACCACGCATTTTACCCTTAAAACGCCGGAACAGAGCGGGCTGAATTTCGTGCCCACGCTTACTGAGGACTTCCGCTACAATTTCAGCATGGATCCCTACATCTACAACGGCGGCGGCGTGGCGGTGATTGATGTGAACAACGACGGCCTGCAAGACCTGTTTTTCACCGCCCGGCTCCAGGGTTGCCAGTTGTACCTAAACAAGGGCAATTTAAAATTCGAAAATATTTCCGAAAAAGCCGGTGTTTCCCAGCACGGCGGACTCAAAACCGGCGTCACCGTGGTTGACATCAACGCCGACGGCTGGCAGGATTTGTACGTATGCCGTACCTGGCTAAAACCCGTGCCTGAACGGCGTAACCTGTTGTTAATCAATAATCACGACGGTACCTTTACCGATCAGGCAGCCGCTTACGGATTAGACGACATGTCCGCTTCCCAACAAGGAAATTTCTTCGATTACGACCTCGACGGCGACCTCGACCTTTACCTGATGAACCACCCGGTCGATTTTCGCAGCATCACTAATATTGACTTCAATCCGACGGCGGCCTGTAAAAGCGCCCGCTGCGACCTGCCCAAAGACCAGTACGAAAGCGACCGCCTGTACCGCAACGACGGCAACGGAAAATTCAGCGACGTGAGTGAAAAAGCCGGCATCTGGAATCGCGCGTTCGGCCTCAGCACCTTAACCGGCGATTTTAATGACGACGGCTACCCCGACGTGTTTGTGGGCAACGACTTCATCATGCCCGATTTCCTCTACATCAACAACAAAAACGGCACCTTCACCGACCGCGCCGAGCAGTATTTCCGCCATACTTCCAACCACTCCATGGGCGCCGACATGGCCGACCTGAACAACGACGGCAAACAAGATATGGTCGTGCTCGACATGCTTGCCGAAGACTGGCAACGCCGCCGCACGCTCATGAGCACCATGATCCTGGATCGGTATAAACTATTGGTAGACAAGGGCTACGGTAAACAGCAAATGCGCAATACCCTGCAACTCAACAACGGGAACAACACGTTTTCCGAGGTCGGTTGCCTTGCTGGCATCTACGCCACCGACTGGAGTTGGTCGCCTTTGCTGGCCGATTACGACAACGACGGCCGCCGCGACCTCTTCATCGCCAACGGCATCATGCGCGACATGAACGACGCCGATTTTTTCCTCTACACCGCCGATTCCATCAACCGCACGGGCGGCATTAGTCAACAGCGTTTCGGCAGTTTTGAGAAATTCGCAGGCATGATGCCCTCCAACCCTTCGCGGCCTTACATGTACCAAAATACCGGCGCATTTCCCATGGCCGACGTTTCCGAATCCTGGGGATTTACCCAAAAAGGTTTCTCCAACGGGGCTGCCTACGCCGACCTGGACAACGACGGCGACCTGGATCTCATCACCAACAATATGAACGCCGCACCGTCCTTGTACGAGAACGAAGCGGCGCAACTTAAAAAGTATAACTGGCTGCAAATCAAGTGCAAAGGCACGGCGCAAAACCCATTCGGTTTAGGCGCGCGGGTGCGCGTTTACGCAGGCGGACAAGCCATTTTCGAGCAGGAAATGCTCAACGTGCGGGGTTATTACTCTTCCGTGGAACCGATCTGGCAGGTGGGCCTTGGCGCAAACACCGCCGCCGAACGCATTGAAATAGAATGGCAGGGCGGCAAATACGAACTACAGCAAAACGTATCCGCCAACCAACGCATCGTACTCGATATTGCCAATGCAAAACCCGGTCGTTTGTCCAAACCGACCGCCCCCAAACCCTTGTTTGCAGCCGTTCCCGACGCCCTGAACATCCGCTTCCGGCACCAGGAAAACAACTTCGAGGATTTCAACCGGGAACGCCTCCTACCCCACCGTTTTTCCACCCTCGGCCCTTGTATGGCCGTGGGCG
>JBAXTB010000330.1:0-6459 GCA_037130425.1 Bacteroidota bacterium | reverse complement strand
GTGATGAGCGAAACCATGAACGCCTGCCTGACCCTCCGCAACCGCATCGAGGCCACCATTTCACCTGATCCGCCCACGGATGTGCGCAAGGGCGGGGCCATTGCCGACGGCGCCGATCCGGCCATTGACGAACTGCGCAATATTGTGCGCAATAGCCGCGATTTGCTGTTAGCCATTCAACAACGCGAGGTGGAACGCACGGGCATTACCAGCCTGAAAATCGGGTTTAACAACGTGTTCGGGTACTATTTGGAAGTGACCGCCAAATGGAAAGATCAGGTGCCGTCCGACTGGATTCGCAAACAAACCATCGCCAATGGCGAACGCTATATCACCAACGAACTCAAGGACTTAGAAGGCAAAATCCTGGGCGCGGAAGAAAAAATACTTGAACTGGAAGACCGTATTTTCCGCGAACTCGTGGAAGAAACCAACGCCTATATTCAACCGGTACAACACAACGCCCAACTGATTGCCCGGCTTGACTGCCTGCTTTCTTTTGCGAAAACAGCCGAACAGCACCATTACGCCCGCCCAGAACTGGATGACTCCACGTTGATCGACATTCGCGGCGGTCGGCACCCGGTCATCGAAACACAATTGCCGGTGGGTGAACAATACATCCCGAATGATGTGTACCTCGACAATGAAGACGTACAAATCATGCTCATCACCGGCCCCAATATGGCCGGTAAATCAGCCCTGCTGCGCCAAACGGCCCTCATCACCCTGATGGCCCAAATGGGCAGTTTCGTACCTGCGGAATCGGCCCGCATCGGCTTGATCGACAAAGTGTTCACCCGCGTGGGCGCGAGCGACAATATCAGCGGCGGCGAGAGTACGTTTATGGTGGAAATGAACGAAACTTCGTTGATTATGAACAACATAAGCGACCGTTCGCTCATCCTGCTCGACGAAATCGGGCGCGGCACCAGCACCTACGACGGCATCAGTATTGCCTGGAGCATTGTGGAGTTTCTGCACGATAATGGACGGGCGCGGCCTAAAACCCTGTTTGCCACGCACTACCACGAACTGAACGAATTGTCGGAAAAACTACCGCGCATCCACAATTTCCATGTCAGCACCAGAGAGGTAGGCCAGAAAGTCATTTTCCTGCGCAAACTTTCGCCCGGTGGCTCCAACCACTCCTTTGGTATCCACGTGGCGCGCATGGCCGGTATGCCCCAATCTGTCGTGGAACGCGCCCAGGAAATCCTCCGCGAACTGGAAGAAAAACACATCGAAGCCCCGGACACCCACGTTACGGACGCTGCCAAACCCCAAATTAAAGCCGAAAAAGCCGCCGATTTAAAGAAAAAAGTAAAAAATATCGGCGCGCCCCTGCAATTGCATATTTTTGACGTGGACGAATACACCATGCGCATTAAGGAAGAACTGCTTGGGCTGGATTTGAATACGATGACGCCGATGGATGCGCTTTGGAAGTTGAATGAGTTGAAAAGGATTGCGGAGAAGAAGTAAGTTGTCAGAATCAGGATTCACTGGATTTTAGGATTGACAGGATTAAAACGCGGTAGTCAAAATCCTGCCAATCCTAAAATCCAGTGAATCCTGATTCTGACAAATAACCTTACGCAAAGCTGAGTTAACCTATTAAACCCAAAACAATGAATCGTTTATTCCAAAGATTACTTCAAGCAAACCTTTTATGTATTGCTATTTGCCTATTAGCCTTTTGTGTTATTACTAAAAGTGGTAAGATAAGGCCTTCGTTAAACAAGAAATTATCGCAGGAGTTGATTTTTAAACAACTTGCAGGGGTAAAAAGAGATAGTAATATTTGCAGGATTTATGTTTCCCCTATTTTGAAAAAACGAAACGTCATCCCCAAAGTGTGGGAATTCATCGACCCCGGTAAACAACTGCCTGCGTATTTTAACGTAGAACAACCAAGTGACGAGTTTAAATTACTTATCCCTGACAGTCTGGCGAATTGGATTTGTTATATTTATGATGGATTAGATGTTGAACATTCTGATAAAACGATTTATTTTTATTCCGCACTCTTTCCGACTAAGAAAAAAAATATTTTTGCAATGGAGGTATATCGTTTTGAGACGCTCCATGAAGGTGATTTTACAATGAGGCTCGCATATAGAGATTACTATCTATACACGATAAAAAATAAAAAGGCGCAATTTGAAGAGTCGGTTTCTTCCGAAATGTTTTCATTGCCGATTCTCAGAATCATACCCTATAAACACAAGAAACAATAACGATTTTGGCCCTCTCGCAGATCAAAGGGGACGGAATCCTGCAAATCCTAAAATCCTGTAAATCCTGATTCTGACAAATAACCTCACGCAAAGCCGCAAAGTCGCAAAGTGTAGCGTACTCAACGCTAGGGGTATCATAAGGTAACGTGAGGTTTTTTCGCCAAATAAAAAGTTGAGATCGTGCCTAATTGTCGGCGTGACTCGCAGTCACGCCGACAATACGCTCGGTCATCGGAATAATATTTTGCGAATCATCCTCCGGTACGATAAAAAACGACTTTTGATATACCATTGTACGGCAAGACGGAACAACTCACTGCACAATTTTATCCCGCACCGTCATTTCCCAATCGCCGAAACTGCCCGCCAAAATAAGCGACCCAAACCTGAATTTATCCACAATCGAAGTGCCTTTTGAAACAGAATCAAAAAATTCTTTATCCACAGGAAGTTCAAAATCAATGGCGTTCATGGCATCCTTAATGTGTTTTTTGATGCTCAGTGACAGGTGGGATTGCTGTAAACGTAATTTTAAAATGTATTTAGGCCCTTTGGCATCCGTGCCTGATTTTAGGGCATTGATTTGGGCTGCCAAAGCGGCATTTTCTTTTTTGAGGGTCTCTACTTCGGCATTATTGCTGCATGAAACAAATAGCATGAGGGCAACAAAAAGGGCAAATGGAAATTTTAACATGATGTTCTAATTGGAAATTGTTTAATAGACGTGTACAAGGGATTACGTAGTTGCCTCCGTAAACTACGGCATGACAAGCGTTGGGCTGGGCATTTTTACAATGTTACGATGATTTGAAAAGCGTTGTTTGAAAATCTTTCGTACAAGCCTGACTGTTTTATGTAAACGAATGGACAAAAGTATATGATAGCAGACGATGAATCCTTGAACTAATTCAAGAAAATTAGCATTTACAATTTTTTAATCCAAACTTCCAATCATTTTTAAAAGCCATGTTTTAGCAGCCAACAATTTGGTCGACTCAATTTTGGCTCTCAGGGCGGCGCGTTGATCAGGCCGGGCTTGCATCAACCGTTGAAGCAGGCTTGCAAAGTTGAGATAGGTGCGTCGAATGTCTTCAGATAAACTGCGGTTTCGACGTAGATAAATCACAAATGCGTGTAACAGGCTTTCGAGGGGATCAAAAGCGTCGGTTTCGAAATATATTTTCGCTAACATAATTTTAGCGCCTAAATTATAGGATATATCAGACGATTCCACCTGGTTTAGATGCAACTGGGCCTTATCGTTTTGCCCCGTGTAATAATATAATTCTGCCAGGTTGAAATGAAATGCGTCCTCCCGCAAGTCCGCAGGCAACAGGCGCGCATGAGATTGTATAAATTGTTCCGTCCAATCGTACTTTTTCAGCCGCAAGGCTAATTTAATGATGTTTTTAAAATGCCAGGGCGACAATTGACCATTTTTGAGCATCACCCCGGATTCAATACCCTGCACATATAAATTAAACGCTTCTGATAGATAATTTTCTTTTAATTGTATGATTTGCAAATTACAATAGTTTATAGCGTATTGATATATTTCTTCTGTTTCGGCATGGCTAAGTCTCGATTGCAAGGCCGGTAGTGCGTCCCGAAGTTGTTCAAATGCCGTGTGGGCTTCAGGTGCATTGAGTAATTGGAATACTAAAAAATAGGCTTTTACGGCAGGCGCTTCCTCCGGCGGGGGATACCGGGACAGGTAATCTGCCGCCTCTTCTGCCATCCGGATTTGATAAGGCACGGAAAGTAAACGCTCGCTGGTCAGCATAAAACAAACCAAACGCAATTTTTCCGCTAAGTAAAAATAGTCTAAGGCATCAGAGGTCTGTTGTACGAAAACATTGTATTTTCCTGCTAATTGTTCTGATAACCGGTTACTTTCCAAATCATTGAGCCGATATTGCTCCCAATAATGCCGGGAGCCTAAATCAGACCCTACGGCAAGCGCTTGTTGCTTTTTTTCAAATAAATACCGGTAATGTTTGTCCAAGCCGCGCTCTGACAGCGCCTGAAGCGAAAAATAATCGGACCAAAAGCCATTTTTTTCAAGATAAGCCATGCCGACAAATTGTTCCCCCAATTTTAGCAACTCCGACATGATATGATTCATTTGGGCTTCCTGAAAGCGAACCCCAGGCAAAGCAGCCTCAAAAACGGCGTTGCGCTCCAGCGGTCGGCCGATGTTTTTGCAAAGCCAATCGCATAACTTGACCAAATCTTCATTCCGATTGAAATAAGGCGACCTCACCATATCTCGAAAATCACGCCATTCCTGGTTTGTAAAGGTTGACAATAAATCGAGTAGTTTGCTTCTTTCCATTTTTTATACGCCGCGCTTTTTTTATTTAAACGACTTTTCGATTTTTGATATTGTTTTTTAACGATAAATAATTAATAAACAACGAATTAGATTTTAATTTTACCTAAGTTGTTTCCGATAATCTAAATAAAATGTGTTTGTTGCGCCCAAAAGTTAAGCTCACTTTTGTATCATCAATCATCAACAGACACTTATGAACATGCGTCGAATCTTCCTTTCCAGTTTAATCATGCTCTTATGGTCCGGCCCTGTTTTTTGTCAGGTACTGGAGGTGCTGCCAGGTGATGCTACCAACAATGGGGTCATCAACAACCTCGATTTTCTGGAAATCGGACTGGGCTATAACTTTGCCGGGCCTAATCGGGGAACAGCAGTTGTGAATAATTTAAACCTTACCCCACAAATTGTATCTCCCTGGCCCTTGAGTTTGCCGGGCGGCTTAAACATGGCTTATGCCGATTGCGACGGGAGCGGGAAGGTTGATTTTAATGACTTGAACCCAATTTATATCAATTACGGGGCGCAGCGCAGCGATATTCCAATTACACCCGATGTTTTTGTGCCGGGCCTGTTTGGCCTTGACCCTGCCTTGGGTTTTCCCGACGATGCCGCAACGATGCTTGACCCTGGGGAACACAAACAAATCCCGATTGTATTGGGTACGGCCAGTTTACCCGTTGAAGACCTGTATGGTATCGCATTTTCCATTCATTTTAACGAACAGGTTGCGGTGGATCAGGTTAGGTTAGACTTAAGTCCGAGTTCATGGGCGAATAATGACGGCGATCGTATTTTTTTCTACAAACGCAGCGCTTCCAAACGCATTGATGCGGCGTGGACCCGCACGGATCGAAACAACCGTTCCGGATTTGGCGAAATCGGTACGCTTGAACTGGTCATCATTGTGGATGTAATTGATCGTTCTATGCCGGTACGAATCTGGACCGACTCCATTCGTATGATCGACAAATTTGGGAATATAACTGCTGTTGTCGGCGACACCATAAACTTTACGCTGAATCCGGATGCTTTTCCAACGGCAATTCAAGATGTATCCGGCGCGCCTTTCAAATTGACGGTACAACCCAACCCGGCCCGGAACACTTTTCAGGTTGTTTCTGATCTGCCCATGCAGCATATTTCATTGTTCAACCTGCTGGGCAATCAGGTGCTGAGCAGGTCGATCTCGCCATCAACACAAGCGCAGGTAACGCTTCCTGATTTACCCAACGGCCCCTATTTACTCAAGGTAGAAACTGATAAAGGGCCAATTAAAAGTAAAATAAACATTTTCAAATAGTTACAGGGCCTTGGGCCGCAAAACAAAAAACAAACACTATTATTAAACGCTTTTCAAGACATGAAAAAAACATTAATCTTTAGCTTGTTCATCCTGTTGACCAATTGGATGCAAGCCGCCGCACCAAAGGCCCCCGCCGGGCATCATTTTAAAGTGCCCATCGCTGCATCTCCTTCGTATGGAAATCATCCGTCGGCCTTTAAATTATTGACCGATTGCGAAGCTTCCTTTGAGACCGCAGAAATTGACAGCCTGTCGCTACAATTTACGTCCTATTTTGAAGCCATCGACAGCGCTGCGGCCGTGAGTTGGCTTTGGGATTTCGGCGATGGGAACACCAGCGACGAAGAAAACCCCGCGCACACCTACGATACAGCCGGTATTTATGAAGTGACGCTTACGATTGTCAGCGCCACCGGTTGCGAAGCCACGGTTACTGAACATGTTTGCGTGGGCCTTCCGCCTGCGCCTGCGTGCGAGGCTTCCTTTGAAACCGCAGAAATTGACAGCCTTTCGCTACAATTTACGTCCTATTTTGAAGCCATCGACAGCGCTGCGGCGGTAAGTTGGCTATGGGATTTTGG